>JBPCUG010000424.1:0-4878 GCA_051011275.1 Cyclobacteriaceae bacterium
GAAAAATAAACAAAGTAAACAAAACGATTTGACCAATCTATTCATAGCGCCAATCAAAGTGGTTATGAAACTATAACAGACCAGAAAGGAAATAGTTATAAAGTATTTAAGGGGGGGTGAATCGGCCGCTACTGATCCGAAACCGGATGGTAACTTTTATAAACTTCCTTTTCTTTAGGCGAGATCACTTTGCCCTCGGCTTGCTGGAAGTTTACCGGTAGCGTTTGAATGCCCATGCGGGTAGCTTTATAGACTTGAAAATGCAGATGCGGACCATCCGCCCAGCCTGTATCGCCACTGTATCCAATCAATTGACCAGCTGCAATGGAATCCCCAGGCTTCACTGCAGCGCCATTTAATTGTAAATGATAGTAATCGGCAAAGCTACCATCGGCATGGAAGATGGTAATGTAATTTCCTTTGGTCTTAAAGCTTGGATCAGGCCCTCCTTCATCTGAGTCAGCTTTGACTTCTAAAACAACACCGGCACGGCTAGCATACACCCCAGTACCAGCGGTCAGGTCAAAATCCAAAGAGTAGCTCCCCTGATGAGAATAGGATCCGTTATATCCTTGTAAGAGCTTGGCACTCTCCCCGGCTTTATACGGAAGCCAATAGGCATAATCCATTTCCACCTTTGCCTCCGGATCTCCTTTGGCCAAACTATGCTGAGATGAGAATCTGGTAGCCGATCTCCTCAGAGGGTTTAAATCAAAAAGTAGCTGTGGTTCGGCATCGGGATAGATCACCTTAAAATAAGGTAGCTCAACCGAAGCTTCCAAATTCTGCAGCACGTCAAAAGCAACCTCAACCTGATAAGGGCAAGGTTGCGTATTAAGTGCATAGTACTCATACTGCCCTTGGTCACCTTCTCGATGGAAGACATCAATTGGGGAAGACTGCTCTTGCGTAAAAGCAGTCAATCCACCAATCAATAGTACGGTAAAAGTCGATTTTAAGCTCATTTCTGGCTAAAGCTAATCTTGCAATTTACAAAATCATGGACGGGGATAAAAATGAGGACTATATTATATTAACTTGATGTCAAACAAGCTAATTGCCTACTGGCGCTTAAATATATAACGGGTAATAAAAATGCCGTGTCCATCGGTTTCACCTGCATCACCTTCTACTCCACTAAGGACAAAGGCCAACTCCCACCCTTCAGCGACCATCTGGTTCAGCTTTGAAGATATCAAAGCATCATTAGAAGCTATGTTTTGGAAGTTGATCCCTACTGCACTGTAAAAGTTAAGCAGTTTTGATTCGTTGAAATTATTCACCTTCACGTCTTTTCTTTTGACGTCACCCTGGTTGCTTTTTTTGCCATTCACTCTTTCGGTGGTAAAATCAGCTACATTCATAGGCTCTTTGTTCTCGATAATTCGTGAGCGTCCCAGGCCAGCTGGTACTACTGATTCCACGGTAGTGACTACCTGGTATTCTTGTGCCCAAAGTGCTGCAACTGACAGTAAACTAAGGCATATAGTTAGAGTTAATTTTCGCATAATTGTTAATATTATTTTTTAATTGATACAATTTTTGTCCAACCATCTAGCATAAGTAAGCTCCAACTGATGGTTTAGGATATATACATTTCTTAATAAATTAAGGATACTTCTTTCTTTGATTGTATATCAAAAATGGTTTAAAATTCTTTTGTTATCCCGGCGATGCCCGATGCAAACCCACCTGTGTAAGCTTTTTTCGCTGTTTATCGGCCCTGATACCATATACAGCAAAAATTACCGGATATAGAAAATAAGTGAAACCTGATATCATAAATGAGCTATCTCCACCAAATTTCAGCCCTGCTATCAAGGCCGACAATAACGGAATACCTGCCATAATTAGGTTGGTATAAATGCTATTCTTGGTATCAAACGTCTCAATCTCGCTTAGGTCCAAGGTCGATCGTTTTCTATAGGCATTTATATATAACCAGGCCATGACCAAGAAGATCATTCCGGCCCCAATCCCGTATATCACCATCAAGTGAGATGTCTTCTCAAAAGGTATCACCTGTTTGAACATCTGATTTATCTCCTCTCCTCTGCCACTAAATGCGTAAAAGAAGAGTTTAACCAAGATTTGAAAGAGGAACTTAAGTGGGTAAATATAGAATAGCACCAGTAAAAGCAGGATGGTATTGATGGCCACAGTTTTTGCATCTTTTAATCCGTAGCGGGCAAAAAAGATATAGTGCTGATACCATATCACCATCAATAAGGTCACACAAACAGCAAATGGAACCAGGTCAGCCAGGAACAGAAGCAACTCATCAAATGTACTGGGAATGGAGGTTGAAATGATCAACATGGCAATAGCCAAGGCAAATACTCCGTCGCTTAAAGCCTCAATGCGCGTATTGTCCAATCCTCTCAAGCGAAAAGCGTCCTCGGAAGTTGGTTCTTTTGCCTTTAGGGATTGGCGTACCATTATCTTGCTGATTTTGAGGCAAAATAGCAGATGAATAGGGATTATGCAAAAAAAGAAGGTTATCGGCAAGGTGAGCACCAAACTTCACGAAGGAGATGCTTTTTAAACCTTGATATGTTAGCCAGGTGTTTCACCTCGCGGGAGCAGGAAAACTCATTTAAGATACCTCTAAAACTAAAAAGCCCCATCCACTTTGTGCAGACAGGGCTCCTATATTAGTTCAAGATTCAGAAAGGTTACTTATCCTCGCCTTCTACCTCTTCGTATTCTACATCACTTACATCGTCACCACCTTCATCAGGTGCATCGCCTCCGGCCTGGCCATCGGCACCATCTGCACTGGCTTCAGCTCCGGGCTGTTGAGAAGCAGCATACATCTCTTGTGCAGCACCTTCCCAAGCTTTGTTCAGTCCCTCCATGGCCGTATCAATGCTAGCCAGGTCTTGTGACTGATGGGCGGTTTTCAAATTGGCCAAAGCTTCATCGATCGCCGTCTTGTTGCCTTCGCTTAGCTTGTCGCCATACTCGCTCAATTGCTTCTCAGTTTGGAAGATCAAGGAATCAGCAGCATTCACTTTGTCCACTTTTTCTTTCTCTTGCTTATCCGCTTCAGCATTGGCCTCGGCTTCCTTCTTCATCTTTTCGATTTCCTCGTCTGTAAGTCCGGAGGAAGCTTCAATCCTGATCTTTTGCTCTTTACCAGTACCTTTGTCTTGAGCCGATACATTCAAAATACCGTTGGCATCAATATCAAAGGTCACCTCTATTTGAGGCATTCCTCTTGGCGCCGGGGGTATCCCATCCAAATGGAACCGTCCGATAGTACGGTTATCTTTGGCCATTGGTCTTTCCCCTTGAAGTACATGGATCTCCACCGAGGGCTGACTATCAGCAGCAGTGGAAAATACCTCTGATTTCTTAGTAGGGATAGTGGTGTTGGATTCAATCAGTTTGGTGGATACACCACCTAAAGTTTCAATACCCAAAGACAAAGGCGTAACATCCAAAAGTAATACATCCTTCACCTCACCGGTAAGTACACCACCTTGAATAGCAGCTCCAATGGCTACTACCTCATCAGGGTTCACACCCTTAGAAGGTTTCTTGCCAAAGAATTTTTCTACATCCTCCTGCACCTTAGGTATCCTGGTAGACCCTCCCACCAAGATCACCTCATCAATATCGGAAGGCGACAGTCCTGAGTCTTTCATAGCAATCTTGACCGGCTCCATGCTTCTCTTAAAAAGTGAGTCAGCCAACTGCTCAAACTTGGAACGGCTTAAGCTTTTCACCAAGTGCTTGGGAATACCATCAACCGGCATAATGTAAGGCAAGTTGATCTCAGTACTGGTAGAGCTTGACAATTCTATTTTAGCTTTTTCGGCTGCTTCTTTCAACCGCTGCAAAGCCATTGGATCTTTCCTTAGATCAATGCCTTCATCTTTTTGGAACTCTTCAGCCAGCCAATTGATGATCACCGTATCAAAGTCATCACCACCTAAGTGCACATCACCATTGGTAGACTTCACTTCAAATACACCATCTCCCAACTCCAGGATAGAGATATCAAATGTACCTCCACCTAAGTCGAAGACCGCGATCTTCATGTCTCGGTTTTTCTTATCCATACCATACGCCAAAGCGGCGGCGGTAGGCTCGTTGATGATCCGCTTTACGTCCAGCCCAGCGATTTGCCCGGCTTCTTTGGTAGCCTGTCTCTCCGCATCATTAAAATAAGCAGGCACAGTGACCACTGCCTCTTTTACTTCTGTACCAAGATAGTCCTCAGCTGTTGATTTCATCTTCTGTAAGATCATAGCCGAGATCTCCTGGGGCGTATATAATCGGTCCCCTATTTTAACTCTTACTGTGTCGTTGTTTCCCTTTTCCAGTTGGTAGGAAACACTTTTTCTTTCTTCGTTTACCTCGGTATACTTCTTACCCATGAATCGCTTTACCGACATAACAGTGTTCTGCGGATTGGTGATAGCTTGCCTCTTGGCAGGATCACCCACTTTCCTCTCCCCGTTGCCATCATCTAAAAAGGCGACGATAGAAGGCGTGGTACGGCGTCCCTCGCTGTTAGGGATCACAACCGGCTCATTACCTTCCATTACTGAAACACAGGAGTTAGTGGTTCCAAGGTCTATTCCTATAATTTTTCCCATGATATATTATCTATACTTTTAAAGTGCTATTCTATTTTATATTGCTTTCAACAAGGCTTATGCCAATAGGATATTAGGAGCATATTAGTGACAGATTGGCAGAATATAAGAGAGATTGCCCCAGGTTAGGGCTGCTAAAAGGGAAAATTGTGTCAGTAAGGGGGGCAAAAATGAACCGAACAGACCTAATAGGTCTGTTCGGAGCCGGAAGCCTCAGCTTCCTTTCATAGCCTGTAGACAGGTTAGATTTTTACAGGTTATACCTGTGAGC
>JBPCUG010000425.1:0-3891 GCA_051011275.1 Cyclobacteriaceae bacterium
TAGGTGATCTTCTTGAAATAATCCCTAAGCCAAGAAAGATATTTTGGCAAGTCAGACATCCACTAGATACGATTTGTTCGCTGCGTATTGGTATTGGCAAAAATTGGGGTCACCATCCCAAACCACCGGATTGGCAAGAATGGTTATCAAGACCTTTGTTAGAACGCTGCGCGCATCATTGGAATTACATTAATGATATCGGATATAAACAGGTAAAAGATTTTGCAGTGATCACACGTTTCGAAGAAATGGTAGCCGAACCTTTAAGATTTTCAACGAAAGTCTGTAAAGAAGCAGGTTTGGATCCTGAGTTTTGCCGCCGGCATTTAGAGACTTGGTCGGAACGTGTACAAAACACCAACAATAAGAAATTTGTGGAAGCTAAGACATCGCGTGCTTACTCCAGAAGAGATCATTCAGTTCGGATAGGCCGATGGAAGGAAAATTTAAGCGAAAAGGAAATTGCTTCTATTCTGCCCATAATTAGCCGCACAAGTATTAAATTAGGTTATCAATTAGCTTTATAAGAATCATGAAAAACCATCCCAAGGTAGACGACTATGTCGCTAAACATCAGAAATGGCAAAAGGAGTTGCGTCTTTTAAGAAAGGTCGTTAGATCCACCGGATTGGAAGAAACCTTTAAATGGGCCTTACCTACCTATATGTACGCAGGAAAAAATCTGATCGGATTGGGAGCTACCAAGTCTTACGTGGGTGTATGGTTTTTTCAGGGAGGCTTATTAAAAGACACTAAAAAAGTATTGGTTAATGCCCAAGAAGGAAAGACCAAAGCCATGCGACAGTGGCGGTTTGAGTCGGTTATGGAAATAGATGAGAAATTACTAAAAGCTTATATTGAGGAGGCCATTAGCAATCAAAAAGCAGGGAAAGCAATAAAGCCGGACAGAAATAATAAACCACTAGTAATTCCGGATGAACTGAACCAAGCGCTAAAGGCCAATACCAACTTAAGCAAACACTTCGAACAGCTTAGCCTTTCCTGCAAAAGGGAATATGCAGAATATATTGCCGAGGCTAAAAGGGCTGAGACCAAGATTAGGAGGCTGGTAAAGATCGAGGCAATGATCATCGATGGGAAAGGGTTGAATGATAAATATAAAAAGTAGTTGTCTTTGTCTGCTAATACCAAAATTTGGCTTTCAGTTTATCCCTTAACTTCATAAGACCGATCCTTTAGAAACGCTAAAACATTTTATTGATTTCTTGATTTAATACATATTTTTCGTAAAACACGAGGTCCAATTTTTTTAGAACTCCGATCATTTCTTGTAGCTTATTTGTCTAATTATTAAGAAGTAAGTTATGGACAAAGCAAGCACACTGGCTAAAGCAAAAAATGGCGATATTAATGCTTTTAACCAGCTTTTTTCAAACTATCAGCCAACATTAAAAGGTTACTTGTACAGGCTCCACACCGATAGAGATGAGGTGGATGATCTTTATCATGATATATTCATCCAATCCTTTGATCATATACGGGAATTCAGAGGGACCATCAAACAATTAAAGGGTTGGATATTTCAAATCGCCACCAATATGTCCCTAAATCGATTGCAGAAAAAAAAGAGATGGAATTTAGATGCCCAAGATATTTGTCGAGATAGCTTGGTCAATCATCCTGAAATACAAAAACGATTTGCCCAATCCTGTCAGGAGAGTACATACAATAAGTATGAGATCAAGGAGCACGTTGATTTCTGCTTTACCTGTATAGCTCAGACTATCCCAATTAGACAACAACTGGCCCTATTACTGAAAGACTCTTTAGGCTTTAAAGTCAAGGAAATCGGTGAGATTCTGGGCCTAACAGAAGGAAAGATCAAACATTTACTTAGAGATGGCCGAAACACTATGATAAAAGTATATAAAGGAAGATGCTCATTAATTAACCGCAAGGGAACCTGTTATCAATGCACAGAATTACAAGGAATTTTCAATCCGCAAAGTGAGGCCCAGAGGGAGTTAATGAAGGTGAAGATGGCTCAAGAGCCAGAAACTAAAAGTGAAAAAAAATTATATCAGCTTCGGGCAGAAATTATTGATTCGATAAATCCAATGAATGCAAATGGCCGAGATTTACACGATTTATTAATGCAGCATATGAAAAAGGTAAATAAACTTAAATAAACAATTATGGTTGTCTACAAACATAGTCTATACTCTTTTGAATTAATCGAAAACGAATCTATTCTACTCTTCAATTGGACTGGAGCAACAGCCCAAATGACGGAAGAAGACTACCAAGAAGCTCTACATAATTATGCTGGATTTGAGCTTGAATTTAAAACACCTTCCTTATTAGTGGATGTACGAAACTTTCAGTACACCATGACCCCGGAATTGAGTACGTGGCGAGATGAACATATTTCCCCGCGTTACAGAAAAGCAGAAATAAAAAAATTCGGTTATATTGTTCCACAGGGAGTTCTAGAAAAAATGAAGGGAGGAACGCAAAAAGTGGAACGAGGATTTGAAGAGGAGTATTTTGAAGACCGGCAAAAAGCCATCGATTGGCTTTTGCGTATTTAACCGCAACCAAAAGTTAACCAAATGAATAACTTTCTAATCCTGAATTTGCAATCCACTTTAAGCCTGGTTGTATTTGCCATGATCGCCCGATGGTATATTGTACCTCGCCTTTCTAAACTCAATCTAACAGACGCGCTGATCCCACTTTTGCTTATCCACGCATTCCGATATACACCAATGACTTTGCTGGTAGATGGGCAGATCGCAAATGAAGTTCCATCTGAAGTCGCTAATGCTGTTGCTTACGGAGATTTAGCTGCAGCCATTCTGGCCATTTTAGCCATTCTATTTTTAAAGTTCAAGTTCCCCGGTGCCGTATTGCTGGCCTGGATCTTCAACATTGTTGGGATCTTGGATATAGTGAATGCTTTGAGAGTAGGAGTAGGAGCCAAACTTTACGAGTATGCGTTGGGCTTCAATTGGTATATCCTTAATTATTACGTTCCATTGTTGATCGTCACCCATGTAGTTATGGTTTATTGGTTAGTGAAGAAAAAAGAATAATCTGGATTATTTTTCTTCACTAGTTTTCGTTTCGGAGAATATTTTGTTAACTTGAAATAATAGACCGGTCTAGTTTTGAAACACAACAAAGAAGACATCATTGACAAAGGTATCGAACTCATGCGAAAGCAGGGTTATCATGGTACCGGAGTACAGCAAGTGTTAAAAGCCTGCCATATCCCTAAAGGCTCCTTCTACCATTTCTTTGAAAGCAAGCAGGATTTTGCTTTGCAGGCGATTGAAAAATACGCACAGGACAACATTGAAGAGCTGGAGCAAATCATCTCTAGCAATAAGTTAAAACCAAGCGGAAAACTAAAGAGATTCTTTAACAACCTGATGCGTTTCTATCGCTCCCAAAACTATGAAATGACTTGTCTAATGAGCATCATTAGTTTTGAGATGGGTGCTACAGACCCGAAAATTGCCTCCAGAATCGAGAACAAATTTAATATTATCAAAAGCTTACTCACCGGAGTGATCCGTGAAGGCCAGGAAGTAAAGGAGATCAGAGATGACATTGACGCACGCGATTTAGCAGATTATCTGATAAACAGTTTTAACGGGGCCTTGATCACTATGAAGTATGAGCAATCGGATCGAGCGATCAGACAATTCCAAAAAATAAGTTTGTCCTTTCTCGCCTTCAAACTGGCAACTAATAATAAATCTTGAAAAGTCTAACCCTTAAACACCAACATTATGGCACAACTACCCTATATCGAACCTGAACAGGCTGATCCTGTGACCAAACAGGTCTACGACAAAACGGTGGCTCGTTTTGAGATGGGTGCTACAGACCCGAAAATTGCCTCCAGAATCGAGAACAAATTTA
>JBPCUG010000426.1:0-6994 GCA_051011275.1 Cyclobacteriaceae bacterium
ATAGAAGAGATGTTGGCGGAGATTTGGTCGAAAGTACTACAAGTACCACAGATAGGTATCAATGACAATTTCCTTCAACTTGGGGGCAACTCTTTGGCTGCCATCAGACTGATGGCCAGGATTAACGAAGCCTTTGAGCTGGAATTGCCCCTTGGTAAGGTGTTCGAATTTCCCACCATTGCTGAATTTGGTAAACTGATTGAAGAAACCATCGAAGCACTCTTGGGGGAGATGGACGACCAGGACTACTAGCCTACCTGGCAAATAGGCTTGGTCCATTACAAGGTTCATTCCCAATTACTCAATGGCAAAGGCACTTGACCCACCAATGCTGTTAATTACTCAATCAGGTTTTATGAAATGATAACTTTGCTTAACTTGATAGTGGCCTCTCTTATAGTACTATAGAAAATGGATAGATGGTTCTGCGCTTTAGGATTGCTGTTATTGTCTTGCTTTGCTACCAAAGCACAGGATGATAACATCCAATTTGGTCACCTCAATTTGGACCAGGGCCTTTCACAAGGCACAGTCTACAGCATCTTGCAAGATCGAACGGGGTTTATGTGGTTTGCCACTCAGGATGGGTTAAACAAATATGATGGCTACACATTTACCACCTACAGAGTAGATCAGGAAGATTCTACGTCCCTCTCTGATAACTATACTCAGGACCTATATGAAGACCATGATGGGCATATTTGGGTAGCTACGCTAAGTGGCGGGCTGAATCGGTTTGACCGAAAATCAGAGACATTTACTGTCTTGCGGCACCGGACGGACACCGATCAGAGTTTAAGTAGTGACAAGGTAACTACCGTCACTCAAGACGGAGATCTTAACTTATGGGTAGGAACCGCGGACGGGTTGAATCGACTCTTGCCCAATGGAAACAAGTTTAAGCGATACATCCACTCAAATCTGCATTCCGGAAGCCTTAGCAATAATGTGGTTACTGCTATTTTTAATGACAGCAAGAACCGCCTATGGGTAGGTACCGAAAATGGACTCAACCGATATTTGCCAAATAGTGACGGTTTTCAACATTACCCGGTGCCTTCAAATTTTATCTCGGCCATCAATGAAGATAATCAAGGAAACTTGTTGGTTGGGACCAAAAGCGGGCTTTATAGGCTAGAGTATACTCTCGGTAGCGCAATGTTCGCTTCCATTGACTTTCCTATCATAAGGACAAATGAGGTCTCAACTTTATTGGTAGACCCTGAGGGCAACATTTGGATCGCCTATGCCGGTGAGGGCATGGTACGGTGGAGTGTGGAATCAGATCGGTTTTTTCATGTAAAGTACGACCCGGCCCAACCAAGAAGCTTGAGTAATGATCTGGTGAATGACCTATACTACGATAAATTTAGGAATCTATGGGCTGGTACGCTCAATGGGATCAATAAAACAAATGTGAGCGATTTGAAATTTGACCTCTATCAAAATATACCCGGAATACTAGGACACACCTCAAATAGTATTTTTGGAATACACAAAGATCCGACTGGAGGCATATGGACAGCCACCAGAGAAGGGGTCTTTTATTTAGATCGCTCCGGAAATAGCATTCAAAAATTTGACAACAGCCACCATGGCATCCTTGCTCTCACTAATAGAGCCTTCAGATCCCTCTATCAAGATGAAGCGGGCATTGTTTGGCTAGGTTCTGAGCATGGAGTACTAGAGGCACTTGATCCACTCCATAAAACCGTTGAAGCTTATGTTCTTAATCCCAACATTGATGATAACACCATTTACACAATATTTGAGGATGCACCCGAGCATTTATGGCTAGGTACAACCAGTGGTTTGTATGGAATTAATAAGCAGTCAGGTTCGGTGGACTATTACAATTTGGAACGAGTGATTGGAAAAAATCTCAGCAGCAACGAGATCCGAGCAATTACTGCTGATAGCAAAAGCAATCTGTGGATAGGTACTTTGGGGGCTGGGCTTTTTTACTTCAATCTTGAAAATAAAACTTTGACGCAATACGAACACGACCCACAGGACCCCTTCTCACTCAGTGGAAACATCGCACCAAGTCTCTACATTGATGAAAGGGATACGCTCTGGGTAGGCACGACCTCTGGACTGAACAAATTTCATATGGGTGAGTCAAAGTTTTACCGATATAACGAAGCAGATGGCTTGCCAAATGATGTAGTCTATGGTATACTTAACCAGGGAGGCCATTTGTGGTTGAGTACTAATCAAGGAATTTCCCGGTTCAATCCTAGTGATGGATCCTTCAGGAATTTCAACGTGAGTGATGGTCTGCAAGGTAGTGAATTTAATTCGGGGGCATATCATAGGGGAGCTGACGGGGAGTTGTTTTTTGGAGGAATAAACGGATATAATGGTTTCTATCCATCATCGATAAAGGACAATCAATTGCTTCCTGAAGTGGTACTAACTGGCTTTAAAGTCTTCAATGAGGACCGCTCCTTGAGTCAATCCCTCGAATCCACGGATACTATTACACTTTCTTACCACGATTCATTTTTTTCCTTTGAGTTTACCGGACTGCATTTGGTGGCCCCGGAAAAAAATCAGTACGCTTATCTGATGGAGGGCTTTGATAGAGATTGGGTACATACTGATCGCCGGTTTGCCAGCTATACCAACCTGGATCCCGGTACTTATACTTTTAAAGTAAAGGCTTCCAACAACGATGGCATTTGGAATGAAAACGGCTTGGCTGTGGTGGTGAACATAACTCCACCTTTCTGGAAAACCTGGTGGTTTTATTTTGTAGGATTGATATTGGCCGGGGTAATAATTTATGGTCTATATCGGTTTAGGATCGCGCAAGTACGCAAGGAAGAAAAGCTTAAAACTGAATTTAACAAAAAGTTAGCGGAGGTTGAGATGACGGCCTTACGTGCCCAGATGAATCCACACTTCTTGTTTAATTGTCTTAACAGTATTAACCGCTATATCGTCAAAAGCGATCCGGAGACTGCTTCCGGATATTTAACAAAATTTTCACGTTTAATAAGGTTGATTTTACAAAATTCCAAATCGCCCGCCGTACCACTGGAGAGTGAACTCGAAGCTTTGCAACTGTATATTGAAATGGAAGAAATGCGCTTTGACAATCAGTTTGACTACAAGATACAAGTGGGCAAAAACATTGAACCACAATACGTAGTGGTACCACCCATGATCCTGCAACCCTATGTGGAGAATGCGATTTGGCATGGCCTGATGCATAAGGAGGCCAAAGGTAGTTTGTTGATTGACCTCAGCTTGGAAGAAAAGTGGTTGCGATGTGTGATTGAGGACAATGGAATTGGACGAAAGAAAGCACAGAAATTGAAAAGCAAATCGGCTACCCGTAAGAAATCTATGGGGATGAAAATCACTAGCGATCGACTTTCGTTGGTCAACCACCTGTACAACCAAAAAACCAAAGTAGATGTAATAGATCTGGAGGATGCTAACAAAAAGCCATCCGGTACACGTGTGATCGTCCATATTCCATTGATAGAAGAGGCCTGGCCGGTGAAAGATCTTAGCCCAAATTAAATCAACCAACCTACTATGGCGGAAAAGACCAACTTACTAAGTGCTGTGATTGTTGATGATGAAAAGCATTGCTTGGAAACATTATCTTGGCAGCTGCAGCGATTTTGCCCCGAAGTGAATTTGCTGGCCACCTGTAGTGGCGCACAAGAGGCTTTGGAAATATTGCAAAAACAATCAGTCGATTTGGTTTTTCTGGATATAGAGATGCCTCATATGAATGGTTTTGAAATGTTGCAACAGCTCAGTTCCATTAAGTTTGATGTAATCTTTACCACCGCTTATGATATGTTTGCCGTCAAGGCATTTCAGTTTAGCGCGGTGGATTATTTGTTGAAGCCGATTGACAAGGATCAGTTACAGCAGGCGGTACAAAAGGTACTGCTAAAGGGGCAGGCAATTTCCGCAGAGCAACTAAATGTACTTTTCCAAAGCCTTTACCAACAAGCTCCCAACATGCAGAAAATTGCCCTACCAACTATGGAGGGTCTGGAGTTTATCCAATCCAATCAAATTGTCCATTGTCAATCGGAAAGTAACTACACCCATATTTTTCTGCAGAACGGAAGCAAATTGTTAATTTCCAAAACCTTGAAGGAAACCGAGGAGATGCTCACCGGTCATAACTTTATGCGAGTGCATCACTCCCATCTTATAAACCTGAATCACATAAAAAAGTATGTAAAAGGAGATGGCGGCTATGTGATTATGAGTAATGATGACAGCATAAACGTATCCCGCAGTCGGAAAGAGGACTTGCTCAAAGCATTTTAATCAAATCGGTTATCAATTCAAACCTGTCAACGGCTCATTGAAAGCAGCTAAATACTCATTGGTGGTAGCTATTATAATCTTTTGCTATTATTATTACCTAAGCCTAATGAAAGAAACTATTAGCTATGGAAACCTAGTAGACCAGTGGTCCAGGTGTGGTTATACTTGCAAAATTGTAACCACACCCTTGGGTCACTAAAGCTGACCAGGCTTTTTCCTACTAATCAACCACTAGAGAGATGCTTACTAAAGAATTACCCAGCACACAAGATGATTGCATGCAGATGTTATTCGAGTATCATGGAGACTTTGACCGACTAGAAAAGTTTGGCCTAGAAGTCCGATCAATGGTGGGCAATGATTGTTATTCAGCATTACTTCCTATAGCGCAGTTGGAGCGACTGGCAAAAAGAAAAGACTTGCTTAAAATTTTATCCTTGCGGCCAGTAGCATAAGCAAGACCTACACTCGAAAACGAGTTATTACTCCATTCATGTTATGAAATCCATTAGCGGTTGTTCGAGAAGGTCACAGCAGCTGGAGATTGAGATGCCAAAATAGCTGCTAGCGCTAAACCAAGCACTTTACAGGGTAAACAAAAAGGCAAGAATTGAAAGCTCCGGGCATTTTTTATGGAGCCAAGTTTTTATTATATTCCAATCTAATGGAAGCAAAAACTGCGGAAAAGATAAAATCTGATCTTTTAGCCGCTTGTCAGATCTATGTTGAAAGGCGTGTAAGCACTGCCAGGGAGGCAATGGAGGCAGCTCAACAAGCAGCTAATTCCGAGGCTAAAAGCAGCGCAGGTGATAAGTACACTACCACACGAGCCATGATGCACCAGGAGCGTGAAAAAAGTGCTACCCAATTGGCTCAAGCCCTGGATTTGCGAAGAGTTCTGGAGCAATTGCAGCCTTCTATTGGAGGGGATTCTGTGGCATTTGGCAGTTTGGTAATCACTACTCAAGGTAATTTTTATATTTCCATTCCTGCAGGAAAGATCAGAGTAGGTCGGAAAGACTATTTTGCGATCTCTGCAAACTCTCCTATTGGTGCACAGTTGTCCGGCTTAAAAGTGAAGGACAATGTGACGTTCAATGAAAAGAAATATCGGATCAAGGAGATCATTTAATGTGCTAATGCGCTAATTAGCAAAAATTACTTCGGTAGTATTTTTACAATCACTCTTTTATATCTGGTCAATGCAGGACTTCCTGAGTCCTTGTGCCTTAGTGGCTAAAAAATAGGCAAGCTAGTTTTGCCAGTAAGCCACCAAGACACAAAGTACCACAAAGACCCTGTGCAACTCTGAGCTTCTCTCTGTTACTCTGTGAAATAACAACGAATTATTACTATTTTAGCTTTGAAGCTCTTACTTATGAAAAGAAGAAAATTTGCCAAAACATCATCGATTTTAGTAACCGGAAGTATGATTGCACCGCTAGCCTCCTGCAGCAAGGACGAAGCCAGAACCAACTGGGCTGGGAATCTTCAATACAGCACTAACCAATTACATCGGCCCAAAAGTGTCAAGCAAGTAAAGGAAATAGTCAAGAGCCATGAGAAGTTAAAAGCGCTTGGCACTTGTCACTCATTTAATACTATTGCCGATAGCACAGAGAATCAAATATCCCTGCAGAGGCTCGATAAAGAACCACAACTGGATCGCGAGAATATGACGGTTACTGTGGAGGCCAGTATGCGATACGGGGAGCTAGGAAAATATTTGCAATCCAATGGCTATGCGGTACATAATCTCGCTTCACTTCCACATATTTCCGTGGCCGGCGCTTGCGCGACTGCTACCCATGGCTCTGGTGACAAAAATGGCAATTTGGCTAGTGCTGTAACCGGGTTGGAGATGATAACCGCTGAAGGGGAGGAGCTAAGCCTTTCACGAGAGGAAGATGCAGGTGCTTTTAGTGCAGGGGTGGTTGGTTTGGGTGCACTTGGTGTTATTACCAAGGTCACTCTAGAAATTGAGCCAACGTTCGACCTCCGTCAGGATGTATATCAATACTTGCCTCTAAAGCAGTTGCAAGACAACTTTAATGCCATTACCTCAAAAGGATATAGTGTGAGTTTTTTTACTGATTGGCAAAATGAAACTATCAGTCAGGTTTGGGTGAAGAGTCGCTTAGGGGAGGGTGCTGTATTTGAAGCTGAACCCGAACTGCATCAGGCTAAATTAGCCACGCGCCACTTGCATCCTATAGAAACCAATTCGGCGGAAAATTGCACTGAGCAAATGGGTATGCCTGGAGCTTGGCATCACCGACTGCCTCATTTCAAAATGGACTTCACTCCAAGTAATGGAGAAGAACTTCAAGCAGAGTATTATGTGCCAAGGCATCATGCGGTGGAAGCCATCAATGCCATCTACCGATTGGGTAATCAGATCTTCCCTCATCTTTTTATTTCCGAGATCCGCACTATTGCTGCCGACGATCTGTGGATGAGCCCTTGTTATAGGCAGGATTCGGTGACCATTCATTTTACCTGGAAGCCGGATTGGCCGGCAGTTCAGAAATTGTTGCCGGTGATCGAGAAGGAGTTGGCTCCATTTGACGTGCGCCCTCATTGGGGGAAGCTATTTTCCATTGCCCCGGCTACTTTGCAATCACGGTATTCGAGGATGGATGACTTCAAAGCAATGGCTAAGGAATATGATCCTAAGGGGAAGTTTAGG
>JBPCUG010000427.1:0-5227 GCA_051011275.1 Cyclobacteriaceae bacterium
AGTCAATACCGTATCGCTTACTGCCGCATTAAATGCATTCAAGTAGCTTTGAGTAAACGTGGATGGGCTATGCTCGGCATTAGTAGAGCGATCATAGCCGGTGGTCAGTAAAAGTCTGCTCCTTTGATTTAACAAACTTTCTGCCCATTCTTGCCTGGCCGCAGCTGCCACCGGCTTATCACCATCCAACTGATTTAAAAGCAGTCTAAGTGGTTGCTCTAAGGTACCGTCTCTACAAACATCCATAGTGAGCAATATGTGTTCAACAGCTATGTTATTGACAATACTTTTTACCAGGGAAAAGGGCAAATAGGTCTTTTTTTCGGGGTCTATATTTTTGGAATTTTTACATGCTAAATAACCACCGTCTAATTTTTCATCGTACTCTCCTTGGCCAGTAAAGTAGATGAACAATTGATCATAACTCTTGTATTGTTTGTCAGAGTATTCCTCCAACTTGTCCAAAACTTCAAAAGTGGTTGGATTTCTGATAATCTCGATTTGGAAACCAAAATCACTTAATTTCTCAGCCAGCATTTCCGCATCTCCCACGGGTCCGGGCCTATTTGTCGGGTTATCATACTCGTCAAAAGCAAATAATAAAGCCAAATCCGACCGGTCCGCAAAAGGGGGTACCACAGTAAGGGTCCGTTTATGTTTTAAAATGACCCCCAGCTCATTCTGTACCACCAACTCCACCTTATTGGTTCCTGGAGCCAAATTTAAAGGACTTTGTACAAAAGCATCGAATTGGTAACCCTTGCTAAGTTCACTATCAAAGTTTCTATAGGTTGCCATCACCAAGTCGTTTAACATCAAAGTAACTTGATTGATAGCCGAGTGCGAAAGTATCCCTACTTTAATCTCGGTAGAGCGCTCCCTAATAGTGTTTTCTGAGGCATCGGGAAATAACCAGACAATCTCGGGCCTGGCTTCATCGATTGGAACAATTTCACTTTTAATATCAATTCTAACTGGTTCGCTTTTACCGGTACTTTGACCGTACACCGGTAAGATAGCGGCAATTCCAATAACTAACAGCAAAATCCGCAGCATGACAACTATTGTTTTAAGACACGATGGAACAGGGCTGGTTGGTTATCCCCCATTATTAGCCGGAACAAGTACATTCCAGGAGCCACTTCATTGCCGGTTTCGTCATAGCCGTTCCACTCAACCTGGTAGAACCCTGGGGTATATTCTCCCTCGATCAAAGTACGTACTTTACCGCCCCAAACATTATAAACGGCTACTTCCAGACCGAATGTAGGTGTGCCATTGGGCACTGAAAATGGAACGATAGTAGTTTTCGAAAATGGATTGGGATAAGGATGGCCCAACGTGACTCTTTCCGGGACCAGCAGGTCCTTAATAATCTGCTTCGACCCGAAATAAATCCTAAAATCTCTTGATCCAGAGGAGCTGAAGGTATAGTTCTGGTGCTCATTCATATTAACCACACGTTCTTGGTCTACATCATAAAGCATCAGCTGCCTGTCTTCATTTACTCCTTCAATCTTACCCCAAGAGATTTGAACATTTCTTGAGGCCACATTGCTCTCCACGCTAAACTCCCATACGTGATCCGCAACATTTGGTACGATGTCTTTAGAGAATGCCGGGTTAAAATATTCAGGGTGAGCAAACTCCAGATCTAAGAAATCTAAAAATTTGGGTGGAGTCATCCGGTCAAAGCGGTCCTTAGATAGGTCAGCTTCCGGATGCATGCCAAAAGCGCCTAACCGATTGACAACTTTACCAGCCTCCAGAACCAAATTAATTTCCCAACTCGGTTGATTAATATCATTTGAAATCTTGGAGCCACCGCTTAGCCTTCCTCCATTGGCTGCAGATTTTCTCAGAAAAGGTATTTCGATAGTGGTTGCTGAATCTGTAAAAACAAATCCCCCTCGAAATCGTGCGAGATCAAGACTAGATTCGTAACCACGGTTATAGACAATCAACTCTTGACCTACACTAGCAGGATTGCCATTGGCACTTAATATGTCTAACCAGTTTAAGTCAAAATTATAGGGGTTACCAATCATATTCCAACCCCTCTCCAAATGCAATTTAAATGGATCGTCATTTTCTAGCTCTGTGGTACCGGCCCCGGTATCCAGAATCTGGTTGTCTTTAACAATGAGCCAATAGCCCTGGCCCTGCCGTATGTTGCTAAGGCCACCATTATATTCTCGATATCCGTTTTCATATGTGAATAGGCGCCACTTACTTTTATCATACTCCCCTAGGTCATCTTCAAGCGTGTTCACAATACTTTCATCGCTCAAGTCCAAGGGAATAGAAATAATATCATAATTGGTAATATCCTGACCAAAGCGGTCCTTGGGAATCGGCAATCCCTCTCCTACATATGATATGTAGGTAGTCCCTCCGCGGCTTGCAACGTTGCCCCTTATGTCTACAACCACGAATTGATAAATGAGCCCAATGGCGTCGAATGATGCTTCTGGTAGATTTATAGTAAAGGTATTGCTGGCAGAAGTCAACTGTTGGGTTTTCCAGGCATCAAAAGGTTCAGTTATACCTTTATAATTGAAGGTTACCTCTTTTAACTCAATGTTATCTTTCACATCAATGCTAAAAGTCTCGCTTCCGGAATTGGCCATATGCAAACTGGGTAAAGTAACATCACCGATGAAGGCAATATTTTCATCCAGATCACCAATGGAAATCTCAAAGATATCTTCAAAGGATTCAATGCCGTCGTCTGACTTAACTCTAATGGAATAAAAAGGCTTCTCTTCAAAATCGAATACGATAAAGTTTTTTAACTGATCATCTTCAATGATGAAAGCACTATTATCATCACTCCCCTCTCCAACTACCAGACTGTATATATGAGTGTCATTGTTGTCCGGATCGACAGTATTGAAAACTCCTATCAGAGTACCACTCGGCTTGGTCTCCTCAATTATTGAACCATCTAATCCAATCGACCTTGGAGCATCGTTGATGGCCTTGATATTCAATGTCACAATTGCTGGGTTAGAAGTTGCACCCTGGTCATCTTTAACCGTATAATTAAAGCTATCCGAACCAAAATAATCGGGATCAGGGATATACTGAAAGTTGCCCACTGAATCAAACTCAATGATACCGTTAACTGGTGGATTAACTAAATCGATGGAAAGAGAATCAACCGTTCCGTCCAGATCAAAATCATTTTCGGTAATACGCAATAGCAATGGCATATCTTCATCCGTATTGATCTGATCATCAATTGCAACCGGAGGATCATTAACACTATTTACTGTTACTTGCACATTGGCAATATTCGAAGTAGCCCCACTGTTATCATTTACGGTGTAGTTAAAATTGTCCTCGCCAAAATAATTCTCAGTTGGTGTATAGATCACTGTACCATCACTATTTACAAGTACCGTACCGTTTATTGGATCGGTGATAATTACGATGGAAGCAGGATCAATAGTTCCATCAGAATCGATATCATTGGCAATCAAATTGATACTGACCGACGTATCCTCATCAGTTTCCACTTCATCATCATTCGCCACTAATGGGTCATTAACTTCATTTATGGAAACCACTACGCTGGCCTGATTAGATTCACCTCCTAAATCATCTTTTACCGTATAAGCAAAACTATCAGGACCGTTGTAGCCTGGATCAGGTATATAAAGTATGCTTCCAACCGCCTCCACATTTGCTTGGCCATTTGTTGGAGGGGTGGTCACAACCACTGAACTAGCGTCTAGAGTGCCATCGACGTCTGTATCGTTGAGGAGCACATCAATAGCTACTGCAACGTCCTCATCAGTATTGGCAGCGTCGTCATTGGCAACAGGTAAGTCGTTTATAGGTTGTATGGTGATATCCACTTTAGCTATGTTTGAAACCGTCCCATCGTCATCTTCAACTGTATAAGTAAAGGTGTCGAGACCATTGTAATCTTCTTCAGGAGTATATTCAACAGAACCGTCGGCATTAATTGAAAGTATTCCATGATCAACATTAGTGATAACGCCTACAGTAGTGTTGTTAATTGTGCCATCAATGTCACTATCATTCTCAAGAATGTTGATGGTCACTGTCACCTCCTCGTCTGTTGTGATGATATCATCGGTACCGATAGGCGCATCGTTGATATCATTAACCAAAATAGGCACTGTGGCTACATTTGATAAGGCGCCGTCGTCATCTTTCACCCTATAAGTAAGGCTGTCATTTCCATTAAAATTGAGATTAGGTGTATATGTAACCGTCCCGGTTACATCGATCTGAACCGACCCGTTGGACGGATTAGCAACCACTGTTAACGTAAGAGGGTCAATGAAACCTTCAGGGTCAGGGTCAATATCGTTAGCTATAACATCAATGGTGATGGGGGTATCCTCATTGGTGGTATTTAGGGGCTCATCATTAGCTATAGGAGCTTGATTGACATCATCGACAGTTATGGTAACGGTAGCTTCATTTGAAGTGAGCCCTTCAATGTCATCAACGGTGTAAGTAAAACTATCGATCCCGTTAAAATCAATATTCGGTGTATACTCCACCGTTCCGTCACCATTGTTTACTTCCACTCCATTAGTTGGCAAGGAAGTAATAATTAATGATGCGGGGTCAATACCGCTATCATCTGAATCATTGGTGATCAGGTTGATGGTTACCGGCACATTTTCAATTGTTGCAGCAGCATCATCATTAGCCACCGGAGCGACATTAACATTAGTAGTTGTAACCGTCACCGTGGCTTGATTCGAAAGGACATTATTGTTGTCCCGCACAGTGTAGGTAAATGTGTCGGTCCCGCTAAAACCATTATTTGGCGTATATGTTACTGTTCCATCAATAGAAGGAACCACATTCCCGAAAGTAGGTTGCGTTACAATGGTTATCGAGGCTGGATTCACTGTGCCGTCAACATCAAAATCGTTACCGATCAAATCAAAAGTTATGGCTGCATTTTCGCTGGTTGTAGCTGCATCTGCATTGGCTATAGGAGGATCATTGATAGGATTGATAGTAATATCTACTAAGGCAAAATTGGAGACTGCACCTAAATTGTCTTTAACATTGTAGGTAAAGTTGTCACTTCCCGCAAAGTTTGGGTTAGGTGTATAGGTAATGCTTCCATCAGGATTAGGAATTGCTACACCGTTAGTAGGGACTGAAAATATCTGAACCGAAGTGGCGTCAATGCTTCCATCAGGATCAAAATCATTGTCAATTACGGTTATAT
>JBPCUG010000428.1:0-4171 GCA_051011275.1 Cyclobacteriaceae bacterium
TGCATCAAACCTTCCTGATCAAATTCCCAGTGCTCATTGCCGTGGGTACGGAACCATTGTCCGGTATCGGCATCCTTCCATTCGTACTCAAACCTTACAGATATGCGATTGTCAGTATAGGCCCATAGTTCTTTCATTAGTTTATAATTCAATTCTTTGGCCCATTTCCTTTCCAAAAATTCCTGTATGGCCTGGCGGCCTTTAAAAAACTCCAGGCGATTACGCCAATCTGAGTTTTCACTGTAGGCCATTGATACTCTTTTAGGGTCCCTACTATTCCAAGCATCCTCGGCCATTTGAACTTTCGCTCTGGCAGTTTCTTCATTAAAGGGGGGTTTTAAAGTTGGTGTCATGATTATCACTTTATATTGATTGGATGAGAAAATGTTTAAGTCCAGACTAATTAGAATTGCTTGGAATATCTTGTGCTTCCACCACAGTTGAGTTAATCTTAATTTCATTTAGCAATGTTTTGTTTACAGGACATTTATCCGAAATCTCCAATAATCTACCTCTTTGCTGCTCTGTTAGATTTCCTGTGAAACGTAATTTCTTTTCGATGACGTGGATATAACCATCTTCTGATTCACAATCTTCACAGTCCTTAGCATGCACCCGCGATTGATCTAAAAACACATCGACATTCTCTAGGTCCCAGCCCTTGCGATCGGCGTACATTCGTAAGGTCATAGCTACACAGGTTCCTAAAGCAACCAGAAGATAGTCATAGGGTGAGGGCCCAAGGTCTTTGCCAAAGGGCAACGGCTCATCACTAACAAACACATGGTTGTTAGTGGTTACCGTTGTTTTATATTTCGAGCGATCAATACTTGTGGTTACCTGTGTCATGATTTTTGATTTTTAATAGTGATGGGTTGGAATTGATTTTTGAGGCTTGTCAGATTAGCATGAATGTATCCTCTAATACCGAGATCCATAATATCAGTGCCGCGGTAACCATTCCTGCTAAGAGCAGCCAATTGTTGTTTACTGTAGCTTTCATAATTATTGGATTAAGATTGAAGGTGCCTACCGGATCCATACCGGCAGGCAGTATTCTTATTTATTCAATTTTGTTTCCGCAAATTCATTTACTAACTCCTCTGTGGTATACACATGACTGGCTATCATGCGATAGTTAGTTTGAGCTGCTTGGTTACCATCCAGATCAGGAAGAATAGCCGAGGCTGTGGCATCACCAACAACCACAATTTCAAAACCGTTTTCAGTGAGTTCTCTCATGTGTGCTTCCACACAAAGATTTCCGGACATGCCAGCCAATATGACCTTGTCAATCTTTTGTTTTCTTAACTGCAAGTTCAGATCGTTTTGCTCCGGTCCAAATACCTTATGTGGTCCCACAACGGTTACGTCTCCAGATTTGATATATTTTTTATAGCGCTCTAAAAAGTCAGCCCCTGAGCCTTCAAAGCCATCTACCGATAGCTGGTCTCCCCGATCAAACATGTTGATGCTATGCATCAAAGTTTCCAGTGTGCCTTCAAACTTCCATCCATGGTCATGTTTATAATAGTAATGTGGAGATATAAAAACGGGTATGTCATATTGCTGGGCAATTTTGAATAGTGTTTCAATATTCTCCACGGTATTGTTTTCTGTTACGCTTTGTCCCACGACTTCCCATGCTACTCCATCAGGGCTCAGAAAATCATTTTGCGGATCTGTAATTACTATTGCAGTTCGATCATCAATAGTAAAGCCGGGATCAGGAAGTTGAGCCAATGCGGCAAAGGACATAGCCAATCCTATTAAAATTGTTGTTGCGATTTTAGCCGGTTGCTTTTTCATCAGGTTGAGTTTTAAGGTTTAAGTTTTACTCAACCTATTTACAATCGCTATGCCAAAGAAATTGAGAGGTTTAAAATGCTGTCTATCAGCATTTTGCGAATCGATATTATATTGATTTGAGTGATCATAATGCCAATATATTGGCATATTGCTAATATATTGGCATCAGTGTGGACGTTTGATGTCCAATTTTTTCATTCTGGCTTCGAGGGTGGTTCGATTTATACTTAATAGTTTAGCCGCTCCCTTGTTGCCGCTCACCCGCCAGTTTGTAGCCTCCAGTGCTTTAAGAATATGCCTCTTTTCATTCTCCGCTAATGCGACGATTTTGTCGTCTTTTATATTGCCATTATTCTTCGGCAGCGAATCCCCCAGATCAAGTCTCTTACCTGGAGAAGTGATTACTGCTCGCTCGATAATGTTTTCCAATTCCCGCACATTTCCGGGCCAGCTGTACTCATTCAAAGCCTTCATTGATTTCTCAGAGACCACATCAATGGATTTGCCAAATCGCGCACCATATTTTAGAAGGAAATGCCTGACCAAAAGTGGGATGTCTTCTTTTCTTCCTCTCAGAGGAGGTAGTTCTAAGGGAAAAACATTCAATCGATAATAGAGGTCTTCTCTGAAGGTTCCTTTTTTTATGGCTTTCTCCAAAAGACGGTTAGTAGCTGCGATCACTCTTAAATTAACTTTGGTAGTACGGGTACTGCCAAGTCTTTCAAACTCACCTTCTTGTAGCACTCTCAGCAACTTGGATTGTAATTCTAATGGGATCTCTCCTATCTCATCTAGAAAAATTGTACCTCCATCCGCTAGTTCAAAACGCCCTATTTTTTTGGACAAAGCTCCAGTAAACGCTCCTTTCTCATGGCCAAATAATTCACTTTCGATCAATGTTGCCGGTAATGCAGCACAATTGACCTTTACCAATGCTCGGCCTTTCACTTTACTTAGGTTGTGTACTGCTCTGGCAATGAGTTCTTTGCCTGTCCCCGATTCTCCGGTAATCAGAACGGTAGCATCAGTAACTGCAACTTGCTCAACCTGCCTTAGTACGTTCTTAAATGCGTTGCTTTGGCTGATGATCTCTTCAAAGTTATGGGTCAGCTTTATCTCTTGCTGAAGGTAGGCGTTTTCTTGTTCCAGTCTCTTTTTAAGAGACCTGACCTGGGTAAGAGCCTCTTGCAATTTTTGATTGGCTTCTTTTAGGGCTCTTTCCGACTGTTTCCTCTTAGTGATGTCTCTGAACACAACCACTGCACCTAGCAGTTTGCCGCGTTTTCCTTTAATAGGTGTGCTCACATATTCTACTGGAAAGCATGAACCATCTTTTCGCCAAAAAACCTCATTATCCACGTGGTGCACCTTCCCATCTTTAATGGCAGCGTAGATCGGACACGTTTTAACGTCATAGTGGCTTCCATCAGGTTTAGAATGATGAATGACTAGATGTTGTGACTTGCCAATTAGTTCCGATAATTCCCAGCCAACCATTGAGGCAGCAGCCTTATTCACAAATGTCGTATGGCCTTTATCATCCAGGCCATATATTCCCTCGCCTGCAGATTGAAGGATCAATTCATGGTGCTGGAGCAATTGCTTGAATTCCTTCTCTATTTTCTTGTACTGGGCTTGGTTGATAGCTGTTGACATAGGTTGACTTTCTAGTTGCTTAGGCTTATCTAGGATATTTATGCCACTTCGCCAACTTCTTTGGCCATTACTTTGTAATTACTCACGGCATATATTTTTATATCTTTAGTTTTCCCCTTAAGCTTTACCGAATCTATTAAATCCACATGATAGCATTCATTGGAAACCAATTGACCCCTAAGATTCTCTGATACAAGTAAATTCCTATCATACTGATTACATAGATCCTGTATTCTGGAAGCGGTATTTACTACGTCGCCGTGATAGGCAATCTCCCTTCGATAGTTACCGATTTCGGCTGCGGTTACTTTACCTGAGTGCAGTCCGGCTTTAAACTCCGGCAACAGGTCATAGGACTCATGATAGTAATCCTTACGATCATCAATCCTTTGTAAAAAATGAAAGAATATCTCGACACAGGAAGATACATTGAGATCCCCTTTTAGCGGCCATGTGAGAATAACCCCGTCACCCAAATATTGATAAATATTGAGCTGATATTTATTCATCATAAGATTCAGGTCACGAAAACAATCCTGGATCAGCAAGCTATATTTCATATGGCCTAGTTTTTCAGCATAGTAGGTAGAAGATCGCAGATCCAAAAACATGAAAACACGCTCTTCTTGCTGAGGCTGATGGTATTTGCCGGTAAGGATAGGCCAAAGGTTATCTGGTCCGATTTTTCTGATCAATTGCAGAAAAA
>JBPCUG010000429.1:0-5387 GCA_051011275.1 Cyclobacteriaceae bacterium
GCATATCTCTTTGATCTTCTCCTCATATACACCATGAGTGGATGGATATGTCACCATTAAAGCAGCTAAATTTTCCCGGTGGTCCTGCGCTTTAGCCATAAGATCCTCAAGATCAATATTGCCCTGATCATCACATTTCACAATCACCACCTGGCCGCCGGCCATCACCGCGCTAGCAGGATTAGTGCCATGCGCAGAAGATGGGATAAGGGTAATATTGCGATGACCTTCACCTCTGCTTTGGTGGTAGGCACGGATTACCATCAGTCCTGCGAATTCACCTTGCGCCCCGGAATTTGGTTGTAAAGAAGTGGCAGCAAAACCAGTGATCTCATTCAACCAGGTCTCCAGTTGACCAAACATATCTCTATACCCAAGGGCTTGATCTCTTGGTGCAAAAGGATGAAGTCCGCCTAACTCAGGCCAGGTAACAGGTATCATTTCAGACGTAGCATTCAGCTTCATAGTACATGATCCTAATGAAATCATTGAGTGTACTAGAGAAAGATCTTTATTCTCCAATCGTTTCAAATAACGAAGCATCTCATGCTCGGTATGGTACTTGTTAAATACCGGGTGAGCGAGGTATTCCGATTTCCTGACTAACGACTGAGGCCAATCTATACTTTCTGGTTCCAGATCAAACTCAGTATTTTCCAGATGTACTGCTTTTGCAAAAATTGTGAGCAAAGCTTCCACGTGGTCCAGCGTAGTGGTCTCGTCCAAAGATATACCAACTGAGGCATCAGGATAATATCGTAGGTTCATCTCACCAAGCAAGGCCGAAACCTTGATACCCTCCTGCTGGACTTCATTTTCCAGTTGAACTTTCAAGGTATCAAAAAAGAACTCGTTAGATTGTTTATAACCTAGCTTTTGCAAACCTTGATTCAAGACACGAGCAAGACCATGTATCCGCAGTGCCATGCTTTTCAGCCCATCTGGACCATGATAAACCGCATACATCCCAGCCATCACCGCTAGCAATACTTGAGCTGTACAAATGTTGGAAGTTGCTTTTTCTCTTCTAATATGTTGCTCCCTGGTTTGCAAAGCCATTCTATAAGCATGGTGGCCGGTTTGGTCTTTGGAAACGCCAATAATTCTTCCTGGGACCTGGCGCTTAAAGCTTTCCCGGGTGGCAAAATACCCGGCATGAGGACCACCATAACCCATAGGGATACCAAACCTTTGGCTGCTACCAACCACGACGTCAGCACCCATTTCTCCCGGCGACTTTAGAAGGGTTAAGCTTAATAGATCTGCCGCTATGGCCACAAAGACAGATGCATTGTGTGCCTTTTCAATAAATTCACTGTAGTCATAGACAGTGCCGTTCCCATCCGGGTATTGCAATAGTACGCCGTACAAATCCTGATCTTCGAAATTAATTGATCCCCAATCGCCGATCACTAACTCGATCCCAATTGGTTGGGCCCTGGTTTTCAGTACATCGATAGTTTGAGGGAACACCGCTTGATCGACGAAGAATTTGCTAGCGCTCTTCTTTGTGCCCTTAGTTAATCCTCCTAGCATGGTCATGGCTTCCGCAGCTGCTGTACCTTCATCCAACAAAGATGAGTTGGCCAACTCCATACCAGTTAACTCCAAAACCGTAGTTTGAAAATTGACCAATGCTTCTAACCTTCCTTGGGCAATCTCTGCTTGATAAGGAGTATAGGCTGTATACCACCCAGGATTTTCCAATATATTTCTCTGTATTACCGGCGGCAAAATGCAAGGGTAATATCCCATCCCAATAAATGATTTAAAAAGTTTATTTTTTTGGGCCAGCTTTCTAAAAGAATCAAGGAATTCAAACTCGGTCTGTGGATCCGGAAGTGACAAATCTCTATCTAATGCTATTGATCGGGGAATAATTTCTCCCATTAAGGACTCTAAAGATTCAGTACCAATAGCTTCTAGCATCTTGCCAATCTGGTCATTATCTGGGCCATTATGCCTATGTTCAAAGGGTACTCTATGATTAATATTGGGTTTCATGCAGACAATTAAATAAGCTCTCGAAAATACTGCTTCAAAGTTATAATTTAATTGCTATTTTTCGTTTTAAAGTTTGGAATTCCAGGATCAAACTACCGTTGATCAAATTTTGTTTGATTACCATGATAAAAGCCATTTTCTTGCGAAGAAACTTTTAAAAACCTGCAATAAGTACGCAACTTGATGCGATTGCAACCTTGACCGAACAAAATTGAATAACATGAAATTTAGAAACGAAATCTACTTTTTAGCAATAATACTATTTGCTTTTACCTCTTCTTTTGCCCAATACGCTGAGGGCCCAAAATCACCTGACGAGTTGGAAAATGAAGCGGAGCTGGAGTTCGCTTCAAGCATTAGCGAAGAAGATCTTAGAGAATATTTAGAGATCTTGGCTTCAGATGCTTTGGAAGGACGTGAAACAGGAGAGCGGGGTCAAAAAATGGCGGCGGCATTTATCAAAGCACATTTTGAGCAGGAGGGCCTCTTGCCTGTTGTTCCTCATAACCAAGAAAAGAGTTACTATCAAGCTTTTAACCTGTACCGCAATTATTATGGAGAGATATATGTAAAAGTGGGTGATCAGAAAAAGGAGCATCTCAAAGACATACTGTTTTATGGTGATGCAGACATTTCTCAGCCACTTACAAACGAAATTTATTTTGTTGGCAAGGGAGAATCAAAGGATTATGAAGGGTTGGATGTAAATGACGCCGCAGTTATATTCTTTGCAGAAGCACGGGCCGAACGCCGACAAAAAGTGGCCTTGGCCAAAAAACAAGGAGCCAAAGCTTTTTTCGTTATCAGCAATCCTGATAAAACCGCCTTTGATGATTACCTTGATCGTTATCAACATTATTTTACCTCTGGCCAGATCAGTACCAAGGCCAAACCTGCTGGAGACGATGCAGTGTTTTTCATTTACCCTGAGCTGGCCGCCGAAATGCTTCAAGTAAAACCAAGTAAGCTGGAAGATGTGCTTAAAAAGAATCAGGAGGGCAGTCAAAATTTTAATCGCAAGATCAAGCCTAGATCAATCACCTACAAGGTTGAGAAGAAATCAGAAGCATTCTTGACTGAAAATGTATTGGGACTGGTGGAAGGTACGGACAAGAAAGATGAGTTAATTGTTATCACCGCTCACTACGACCATGTAGGAGTAGATGGAGAAGAAGTATTCAATGGTGCAGATGATGATGGCTCAGGCACTTCAGCGGTATTGGAAATGGCGCAAGCTTTTGCTCAGGCAAAGAAGGCAGGCCATGGCCCAAGACGAAGCGTCTTGTTTATGACTGTCACCGGTGAAGAAAAAGGGTTGCTGGGCTCCAGTTATTATGTAGACAATCCAGTATTGCCCCTGGAAAATACAGTGGCCAATCTAAATATAGATATGATAGGACGAGTAGACCCCGATCATCAGGAGCAACCAAATTATGTATACCTTATCGGCTCTGACAGGCTTTCGAAGGAATTACACGACCTAAATGAGCAGGCCAATAACAAATATACTCAAATGGAGCTCGATTATACTTACAACGATGAAAACGACCCCAACCGATTTTACTATCGTTCGGACCATTACAACTTTGCCAAAAACAACATACCCATTATATTTTATTTCAATGGCACCCACGCCGATTATCACAAGTCAACTGATACAGTGGAAAAGATCAACTTTGAAATGCTGAAGAAGCGAACGCAATTGGTATTCTATACAGCTTGGGAACTAGCTAATCGTGAAGAAAGAGTGAAACTGGATTAAGAATAAAACTGGATTGATTTAGCCTACAAAAGCTGGCAGGGGAAACTAGAAGTGCCTATAAACAAAAGAATCTTGAGGGAAGCGCGAAGCTTTTATCCCCCAAGATCTTCTCAACCAGCTATGGAAAGAAAGACTTTATCCATCTTTCTAACTCAAATATAGTAGTTTAAACACGTAAATCCATCCTTTCTACATTAAATTCTATTTTTTTCGACCAACGGCCTGATTTTCAAGACGAAAAATTTTTGGTTTAGTTTCGGCGCCTTTTTCTTTTCGACTTTACTACAGCCGGCCTTCTAGCCTTTGATTTCTTTGGATGAAATGCCCCCTTAAAGGTCGGATCCCGAGATTTTCGCTGCTGATCCAAAATGCGCGCCATCGCTTTACTTTCTTCCTCAGACGTTTCGTCTATAACCAAACCTTTTGGTAGTGAGGCAGTTGGTATTTTTTCACCAATAAGCTTTTCTATCTGCAGTACATGATATGGATCTATTTGGTCAATTACGAAAGTGATAGCTTCACCGATGTGATCGGCCCGGCCTGTTCTACCTATCCGATGGACGTAATCTTCATAAACCTGCGGCACATCAAAATTGATCACGTGACTAACCTGTGATACATCAATTCCACGAGCAGCAACATCGGTTGCCACCAGTATTCTAAGTTTTCCCGATTTAAATTCCTCGATCGCATTTATTCGAGTATTTTGACCCTTATTGCTATGTATAACTCGCGTATTACCAGCAACTTTACGACTTAAAAATTTAAATATGTTATCTGCTGATTGCTTGGTTTTTGCAAAGACCAGTACTCGGTGAAACCTTTCAGTATCTTCAAGCAAGAGGCCCAAGAGATTGATTTTGGTCTTAAAATTTGGGACCACATATAGATACTGCTTCACAGTAGATGCAGTTGAAGCTTGGGGCGTAACCACCGCCATCTCAGGAAAGGCCAGAAATTCCTCAGCCAATCGGAGCACCTTTGCCGGCATAGTGGCCGAAAAAAGTAAGTTTTGCCGCTTCACCGGGATCACCTCCAAAATGCTTCTTATTTGAGGCATAAAACCCATATCCATCATTTTATCAGCTTCGTCTAAAATCAAAGTCTTTATGGACCTGGTAATTAGCATACCCTTTCTGTATATATCCAAAAATCTCCCTGGCGTAGCGATCAGTAGATCTATGCCATTGCTAATTGATTCCATTTGTGCTTTTGGTCCCACGCCACCATATAAGCAAACCGATCGAATGTCTGTATTGGCTGAAAGAGCCTGCACATTCTCTTCTATCTGCATGGCAAGCTCCCGGGTTGGGGCCAGTATCAAAGCTCTTGGGGCAGTATCCTGAGCATACTTTATCTTCATCAAAATAGGTAATACAAAAGCTGCTGTTTTGCCAGTTCCTGTTTGGGCAATGCCCATCACATCATGTCCTGCATTTATTAAAGGTATAGCCTTAACCTGGATTGGCGAGGGTACAGTATATCCTTGAGCTTGAACCGCCCTAATTAATTGCTTGTTTAATTTAAAATCTTCGAATGTCTTAATAGCTTTAGTCATCTATATAAATCCCAACAAGTAACACGGAACTTGTAACCCGAAACGTGTAGCTCATATATGTCT
>JBPCUG010000430.1:0-3013 GCA_051011275.1 Cyclobacteriaceae bacterium
GTGACCTTATATCAAAACAGAAGTATCCAGGTTAGGGAACTATTTTTCACCAGGGGCTATCAGTCATCGGTTGAACCGGTTTTGCATTTTGGCGTCCCGCATTCAACCGGTATAGATAGCCTGAACGTGTTGTGGCCGGATGGCAAATCGCAAGTTCTGAGGTCTATTGGCTTGAACCAAACGCTGATAATCAAATATGGAGAAGCGATTCCAGTCCCGCACCCTGGTTACTTAGTTGATGCACTTTTTCAGGCTACCGAAGTAGGGTTTGACTATAGGCATCAGGAAAATGATTTTGATGACTTTGAACGGGAAGTCCTTTTGCCGCATCGTATGAGTAGGCTTGGGCCTGGGGTGGCGGTAGGAGATATTAACGGTGATGATTTAGAAGATGTATTTATTGGTGGGGCAAAGGATCAGGCTGGGGGCATCTTCATACAACAATCGAACGGTAGGTTTATTAAGTCTCGACAACCGGCTTTATCCAGCGACCGAGGCTTTGAAGATATGGATGGTCTCTTCTTCGATGCCGACGGAGACCAAGATAATGATTTATATGTTGTCAGTGGTGGTAACGAATTTGACACAGATGATCCAATGCTACAAGATCGACTTTATCTAAATGAGAATGGCCGGATGATAAGGAGCGACAGGTTGCCCAAAATGTGGGACAGCGGTTTCCGGGTTAGTGCCAATGATTTCGATGTGGACGGGGACTTGGATTTATTTGTTGGAGGTAGACAGGTCCCTGGTAAATATCCGTATCCAGCTAGATCAAAACTACTGGTGAACGAAGGGGGTACTTTCACGAGCACTGCCAACCTAACATTTGACCTAGGGATGGTAACCGATATGGTTTGGACAGATTACGATCAGGATGGTGATGCAGATATGATCGTGGTTGGAGAGTGGATGCCCATTACCTTCTTGCAAAATTCAGAAGGTCAATTCTCAATTGACACTGAGATCAAAGGAACCAAGTCATCCGGTGGATGGTGGTATTCGATTAAAGCTGCTGATTTTGACCAAGATGGCGATTTGGATTATGTGGTAGGTAATAACGGACTTAACTATAAGTATGGTGCTACAGATGAGGAGCCTTTTGAAATCTATGCAGGAGACCTGGATGAAAATGGAAGGTTGGACATTGTTTTGGGCTATTATGATGGAGGGAGCCTCTTTCCTTTAAGGGGTAAAGAATGTTCCTCCCAGCAGATACCTGATCTTTATACAAAGTTCACCACCTATCATGATTTTGCCAGTGCTACTTTGAAAGAGGTTTATGATGGTTACGATCTGCAGCATGCGTTAAAATATCAAGTTTCAACATTCTCCACGACATACCTCGAAAACCTAGGGGGTAAGCAATTTAAAATGATGCCCTTGCCAGGAATAGCTCAGTTGTCTTCAGTTAACCAAATTTTGATCGAAGATCTCAACAATGACAATTTTCTTGACTTGATACTAGCTGGCAATAATTATCAAGCCGAGGTGGAAACAACTAGAAATGATGCCGGTAAAGGCACAATATTACTTGGTAATGGTATGGGTGATTTTGTTCCAATGAGTGCCATAAAATCAGGAATGTATTTATCCGGCGATCTTAGGGACATGGCCTGGATCAAACTTGGATCAGAGAATAAGGGAGTTTTAAGTGTATACAATGATGCGCCCTTGAAATTTCACGTGCTTGACCAAAATGTTGAGAATGGTTACAAGAATTAAAGCGGTTTTTTTTCAGTGCATTTTGGTTGGTGGCTATTTGCTGGCTCAGGGTTGTGAAGCTACTAAACCAAATGGAAAAATGGTGGACTCTTACCAGTTGCCACCTAATATCTTGAACCTGTCCGGGGTCCCGAATGAACCAACCGACCGTTCGATCTCAACTTTTTGTGATTTAGGTGCCTGGCATGCCTATGCCATTCCGGATGATCCCAAATACTATGGAGGGTTCATTGGGCCATTTGCCATGACCAGGGACAACGGCATTTGGTTAGGAAAAAAATTTGCTCACATTAGCTTGGAACACAAAAATGGTCAAGGCATTAAATTTTCAGAAAAAGCTCAATTTGATCAATATCCCGGGTGGCTTGAACAGAAGCTCATATCTGAAGATGGCGATATTAGCCTTACCCTTAGGTTGTGGTTTATATCCAACCGTAGCGTGGCGGTGACTGCTACTATTCTAAATAATTCAAAGGCTAAGCTTGAGTTGACACCTACCTGGAAGGGGGACATCTGGCTGCCAGACGCAGGATTTAATATTGATCAAGGTTTAAGCCTTACCTATTCAACTACCACACATCAATACCGGTTTCTGGATAAGGTTAAGATTGATGTGGACAGTGACGGCAAAGCCTATTCGGCCCGCAACATGGGGAGTTTCAAAATTCAACCAGGGGGCTCTGCTCAGACCGGTATCATTTATTCGGTATTATTTGAGGGCGAATCCAATTTAACTACGCACAATACATCATTAGCTGAGCTAAACCAAAGCTTCACTGAAACCAAAACCAGATGGAATAAGTATCATCAAGCATTTCCCTATACGCAAAACCATTGGTTGGATTCCTCTAATTTTATGATGCTAAGGTCGAAGGCCATTCAAACCCTGATCAACAACTGGAAGAGTGCGGCTGGAGAACTAAAGCACGATGGTCTTTTTCCTTCTTATCATTACCAGGGCTTTCATGGATTCTGGGCCTGGGACTCGTGGAAGCATGCAGTAGCTCTTTCCCGATTCCATCCAGATCTGGCCAAACAGCAGGTTCAAGCTATGTTTGATTTTCAAAACCAACGTGGCATGATCGCGGATTGTATCTTTCGGGATACCCTGATAGAAAATCACAATTGGAGAGATACAAAACCGCCCCTAGCGGCCTGGGCAGTTAGTGAGATTTTTGGGCAAACCGAAGATACAGCATTCGTCAAGGAAATGTTTCCTAAATTAATCAACTATCATCAGTGGTGGTATAATGACAGGGATCATGATAAGAATGGGCTTTGTGAATAC
>JBPCUG010000431.1:0-12055 GCA_051011275.1 Cyclobacteriaceae bacterium
GTCTCCAAAAGTTTGGATGGCCACCAAGGCTGCTACCCCCAACACGATAGACGAAACGAAAAGCATAAGCCTAGCTCTGCTGCGACGGCTATCTCGCCAGGCCATCAGCATTAACCAGCGAGGGTTGAACTTGGAAGATTTGATAGGATCAGGCATAGGGCTTAAGCTACATTCAGCCGATCAGATACTACTTTCCCCCCTTTGAGTCGAATCACTCTCTGGGTTTTTTGTGCCAATTCCAGGTCGTGAGTGACCAGTACCAAAGTGGTTCCTGCTGCTTGGTTTAGATCAAAAATAAGTTTCACCACTTTTTCGCTGGTCTCTTCATCTAGGTTTCCGGTGGGCTCATCGGCAAATAAGATTTTAGGATCGTTAGCAAAAGCGCGTGCCAATGATACTCTTTGTTGTTCCCCTCCCGACAATTGAGTCGGATAATGATCCTGACGATCCGTAAGCCCAACCTTTCCCAAAAGATCGAGTGCTTTGGTTTTTGCATTTCTTTGGCCCAGAAGTTCCATCGGGACCATCACATTCTCTAATGCAGTTAGAGTTGGAACAAGCTGAAAATTCTGAAATATGAAACCAACATACTGGTTTCTGATAGCTGCCCGTTGATCTTCAGTCAGTTTGTACAGCTCTACCCCATTAAGAGAGACAAAGCCGGAAGATGGCAAATCGAGTCCGGCGCACAAGCCGAGCAAAGTGGTTTTACCGCTTCCTGATGGACCAACAATTGCAAAGGTATCTCCTGCTTCAATACCAAAACTTACCTCCTCCAAAACGGTTAGGCTCTTCGAGCCACTGCGATAAGATTTAGTCAAATTATGTACATCCAAAATGGCAGCCATTGTAAGGTAAAGCTAGATTATGAAATAAAACCTAACGCAATTAAATAAGTTTTAGCTTAATCTAGGGTACAAAGTTATATGAACGGTAATGCAAAAAACTGTTTTCTTTACTATAGGTTTTTTATTTTTGACTGATGCTTAGACAATCTATCTTTCCAGCGATTGCCCTTTGCCTGCTGCTCGCATGCCAGCAGCAGAAAACTATTGGAGGTGAAACAATTTCACTTGCGGATACTCTTGATCAAAAAGATGAAACGGCGTCTTCCATTATACTTTTCTTTGGCAACAGTCTGACAGCAGGATATGGATTGGACTCTCTGGAAGCTTTTCCTGAGTTGATAGGCAGGCGGCTTGATTCCCTGAGTTTAAATTATAAGGTAGTCAATGCCGGGTTGAGTGGAGAGACCACGGCAAGTGGCAGAAATAGAATTGATTGGGTCCTGCAACAAGAAGTTAGTATCCTGGTTTTAGAATTGGGAGCTAATGACGGGCTTCGAGGAATAGACCCGTCTGAAACTAAGGAAAACCTCGGTGCAATCATTGACATCTTTCATGAAAAGAATCCTAAAGGAAAAGTGCTGCTGGCCGGGATGGAGGTCCCTCCAAACATGGGGCCTGATTATGCAGCGAAATTTAGAGTAATTTTTAAAGACCTAGCTGTTGAATATGATATTGCCTTAGTACCATTTCTATTGAAAGGTGTAGGAGGGGAAGAAAAACTGAATCAAGCAGATGGTATCCACCCTACGGGGGAAGGTCACCAAATATTAGCAGATAATGTCTGGTTAGTGCTTCACGACATGCTTTAAGCCATTAGCCAATCAGTCTGCGATGATAATTGACTTGGCCCAAATGATAACCCAAATGAGTGGTCAGATGTAGCAGATAATACCGGATTGTCCCCGGCGCATCAGGCTTAAAAGGTTTGGGATAAGGTTGATCAAGATCTTGGTCGTTATATTTGGCAAGGGTACTGGAAATGACTTTTTGGGTTGTTTGGATTTGCTCAACCAGCGTTTCAATAGGTACATCTTTTAGTGAGAATTCCGCTGGCCTATCCCTTTGATAGCCAGTCTCACCCAAAATAGTTCCAATGTAGTGCTGCAAATTGCCACATAAATGTAAAGCCAGATTGCCGGCAGAATTCTTTATTTGACCCTCTACTCTCCAAAGATGCGATTCCGGGTTGTATGCCTCAATTTCTTTTTGTAACGATTCCAAGTCTCGGTTGAAAATTAGCTTAAGGGATGATATCATAGTTTTCTTATTTCAATTTTTAGAAACGAACTCCCTAATTACTATAATAAAGTGAATATCTTTAAGTTATAAAGATTGATTTTTTTTAACTGATGTTATGCGAAAAGTCTTATTAGGGGTCAGCCTTGTTGTTTACACTGCATGCGCTTCGGCCCCGGATCATACAAAAATTGACCTAAAATTTTCTGTTCCTGTTGATGGAATGGTTGTAGAAGAAGGTAAAGCACTGAAATTTAAGATTCAAGCTTATGGAGGGCAGGATCAGAATTATCAATTTAAAGTTGTTGATGGGCTGGACAAAGACTATCAACTCGATTCCTTAGGCAATTTTTCCTGGGTCCCAGATTACGATCTAACTAGTCGACTAGAGAAAAGGAAAAATAAGCAGATCATTTTTGAAATAATCAATGATAGCGGACAAAGTGCTCAGCAAAAGATTGATCTTTTCATACAGCATGTCAATCAACCGCCTGTGGTGGAGGCACTGAAACCATTATATATTAAATACGGCTTAGCAAATACTTATCAAATAGATCCTAAAATGGTGACTGACACCGATGGCGACCCATTGGTATTCAAAACGATCCCAGGAAAGATGCCGGAAGGCGCTCAACTTTCCGAGTTAGGTGTTTTCACATGGTCTCCTTCCTACACACAGTATAAAAAACTCCGACTTCAGCCGCTGACAATTCCTTTTATTGTTGAGGATCAACCGGATAAAAATCAAACTCAAGGCAGTTTTATAATTATGCCTTCTCAACAGGATATCCCACCACAGATATCAGTTGTACCCCAAAAATCCAATTTTAAAAGCAAGGAGGATGAAACTATAAATTTGAAATTTTACTTGTCAGATCCCAATGGGGATGATGATCTTAAAACATTTGACTTTATAGCCAGCGATAAAAGAGTGACCAAAGGATCACTGCAAAAAAACTCACTTACTCAGTGGGAGTTTACTTGGATCCCGGGGTATGCTTTCGTAGATGATAGTGAGGACTCCGTAAGCTTTGATCTCCTATTTTTTGTAATCGATAAATCAAATAAAAGAAGCGAACAGTCGATCAATGTCACTGTATTTAATGCTGAAAATATACCTGAAAAAGATCGGAATATTTACAATCAGTATCGTGCTGCACTTGTTCGTATGTGGGACCTTATCCAGCAGTTGGATCATGCAGAGCAAGAAAACAAAAAGGCTTTGAAAAAAGCTAAGAAAGGGAAAAAGAACCGAACCATAGTGAATGCTTCACTAGGAGCGATCACAGGGATCTCTCCAGTTATTTTGGAAGGACAGGATCAAAAAGCAGTCGCCGGAATTGGTGGGACAACCGTTGCTACTCTCGGTACCCTTGAGGCTACTGAGGTAATCGGGCAGTCCACAGATGATCTGATGAAAAAGTTAAATTTGATTTTCAAGAGAAAGGGAGAAATACGGACGCAGGGAGACATCTTTGCCCGTAAGTATGCATTGAGGATTGACAGGCGAAGCAAAAATTTTGAAAAGGATCTGGAAAAATTAGTGGCCCTTTCAAATTCCCAAAACATAGAGGAAATCGGGTTGCAGGCTAATTGGAAAAACAAGAAAAAGTTGACCGACAATGAGTTACAAAAAACTTTCAGGGACTTTAATCCGGAGCAATTTTAGTATCTCTGGAGTCCCACATTCCTTCCGGTATTATCTCCAGCAAATTCCCATCAGGGTCGTGAAAATAGAACGACTGTAGTTGATCATTCCAGGATTGCTCATGAATAATCTTCACTCCAGCAAGTGTTATCTTTTCTTTCCAGGCAGTGTAGGCCTCTTTGGGTACTTCGAAAGCAATATGTTGTGGCCCAATAGCATAGTGCGGCGGAAGTTCCTGCTCTGCTTTAGTGATTTCCGGAATGAAACAAAGCAAAACTGAAGTACCTGCCCTGAAAAAGACATGCCTTCCCTTCCTGGTCCCAATAACAGGAAAACTCAAAGTAGATTCATAGAAGTGGCGTGTGGCATTAAGGTCCTTTACATAAAGGCATGTTTCCTTAATTTTATTAATTTCCATAGTATTTTTTATAAAGAACAAGGAATCTCATCAGATAAGACTACCTAAATTTCACTACTTATGGTAAATTTGTAAATTAATTTTTATCAGCTAGCTATGGAAACGAATGAAAGATATAAAATCTCTGGTTGAAATATGTAAAAAAAAAGGACAACGAAGCATTCAACTAGTAAACCAAAACTTTCGAAAGAAAGAGGTATCTAAGGACAACCAGCTATATCAAGGGATTATCGAAGAGCGGTTCTTTTCAGATAAAGACGATTCAACCGCCATTTTCAAAAGCGATCCTAATAGTAGAAATTACCGCAATGCCAAAGGTAAACTCAAGCAAAAACTGCTTAATCATCTCTACTTTTTGGATTATGAGAAGGAATCATACACTCTAGCTGACAAAGTTGGCTACGAGCTGGAGCATCAATTACATCAAAGTAAAATTCTCATTAGGGAGGGAGCGATTGATATTGCTCGGGGCCAGTTGCAGCATATAGTGAAAGTTGCATCTCAGTTTGAATTTTCAGAAATGCAGGTTGCGGCTCTGAGGCTTCTAATAAGGCTATTTGCCGAAGAAGGTAAACTCAATCATTATCGAGAGACAGTTTCTCAACTAGAACGCGCCCAGGCCTTAGATCAAAGCATCCAAAAAGCCGAACAAATGTACTATGAGGTAATTGCTAAATCAAACAAATCGCTAAGCTCCCAAAGCAAGATACTCAAAGACATTTCCGGGATAGCTGAGCAAATTTCCAAACTTGCCACTAGCCCCCAAAGCACCCGGCTAGATGTTCTGAGTAAGAAGCTTAGGCTATTAAAAATGAAACTAACCAGCGACTTTGGTGGTGTTTTAGCACTAGCCGAAAAGGTTGAAAAGCAATATTTGTCGATACCCCAAAACCAAGTAAGGGTAAATTTTGATCGAAAAGAGATCGCTCACCTCAAATTGGAAGCTACTTATTATCTTAATAAGATATCCGAAGGCACGCTGTACGCTCAAAAAGCGATATTATGGTTTCATCCAGGAAGTAAGCATTGGTTTGATTTTTTAGAACTCTATTTTCTTCTGATGATGAAAGGCGAAGCATTTAAAGAAGCGGCCGATCAGTATCGTGTAGTTAGGACCAATAAGAATTTTGCTGCCCAAAGCGATACCACCAAGCAACGATGGCAAATCTATAGAGCTTACCTACTTTTTACCTATGATCATAAGTTGTTAAGATGGGGTTTTGACTTACACAGTTTCATAAACAGCCCTTCAGCCGGTAGCAACGGAACAGATCGTTTTGCAATCAGCACCTTGATTATCCAAATTATGTTTTTATTGAAACAGGGCGCATCGACAAAAGTCAAAGAATATATTAAGCTTTTAGAACCTTATAATTCCCCTCACTTGGATAAGAGGCATAATTATCGCAACAGTATCTTCATCAGGCTTTTGAACATTGTGGTAAAAGAAGAATTCAACTATCAAACAGTTAAGGAAAAAGGTGCCAACTATTTGGGTAAACTTTCTAAGATGAATTTTACTGCAGATATAAATGGTGATCCTGAAGTGATCAGCTACGAAATACTTTGGAAGTACATTATCAATATTCTAGAGACAAATAAAGTATATCTCCACTATCGATTTTATCAAAGCTAGCTACGGCTATTTGCTAAAATCAATTTCAGTATTATCTCCAATATTTAGACTTTGGCTTAGTCCTCGAAGGCTGGTGTCACTACCAATAACTGAGTTCTTAAGAACCACCATGTCTATCTTGCTAAAGGATCCGACAATAGTATTCTGAACAATTGCGTTGGTCACTGAGGTGTTCTCTGCAATGGCCACGTTTGGCCCGATGATGGAGTCAGAGATCTCGCAATTGTCTGCAATACTAACGGGAGGGATAACAATGGTATTTTTAAAATCGAATTGCTTAGTTTTTGTGAATTCCGGACTAGCTAGTAAAATTGCATTAGCCTCTAATAAAGAATCTTTCTTCCCGCAATCATACCACTTGTCCACTGGATAGGCTATCATTTTTTCACCCTTCTCTAACATATACATTAGAGCATCTGTAAGTTGGTATTCACCCAAGGTGATGATCTTGTTATCAACCATGTGCTCTACCGCCTCTACCAATAACTGTGGATTTGTGATCTTATAGATGCCAACCAAAGCATGATTGGATTTTGGGATCTTCGGTTTTTCAATCAATTTATTAATTGAACCTCGATCATCGATCTCAGCCACTCCAAAGTTTCCTGGTGTATCAACTTTTTTTGTACCAATTATGGTGTGCTCCGATTTTATAAATTGATCGATCTCTAAATTTAAAATTGTATCACCCAACATGATCAAAATCTCACTTTCCGATCTAAACTGCTCTCGGGCCGACCAAATTGCATGACCGATTCCTTCACGGGGTTCTTGTATGATAAAAGTTATGCCAAGTTTTTGCTCGGCATAGGCGCTTGAGATAAACGATTCTATTTTATTTCCTAGGTAACCAATTACCAAGACAAAGTCTTTCACACCACCTGCTATCAATGTATCCATAATATGAACTAGGATAGGTTTTCCCGCTACCGGCATCATTGCCTTTGGCTGAGTATGAGTATGGGGGCGAAGCTTGGAACCAATTCCAGCCACCGGAATAATAGCTTTCATAGTAATCGATTGGCCAAGTCACAAGTTATTTATTTTAGTCAAAAAAGATAAACTTCATTCACTAATTATCATCATTGGTTATTACGCGCAGTACATGGATGGAAAGAAAGGAGATAAAACCCTCATCGAAAGTTTATTACGGATTTGTATTGAAATAATATAATTAATGAACAGCTAATATTAGCTTTAATTCGAGCATGTCTGACCCCTTCCTATTGATGGTATTGAAGAACCCAACCTGATCTAACTATATCCCATTCGCCAAAGAGTAATGGGGATTTTGATTATAACAAAAAACCGTCAACTCAGGTGCAACCTGTCCTTTGCACTTTTCAAAGAAAATGCGGTCTATTTTTTATATTTAGCAGTTTCCAGTTGAATTCGACGGAACAACTTGCTGGTTAAAATTTTTGGAAGGCTTATCCACAAATATTCAATTGATTTGAAGGGATATAACTAGTTGAAAATCACATATTTATGTGTTAAAATTAGAAGACTGTGGATAAATGATTGAAATTGTGGACAAGTTTGCTTGACTTTTTGATTTCTTTTTTTTGTCTAAATCACATGCACCAGTTTCCGTTAAACAGGTTTTGATTGAAGTCAATTCTTAGAGCATTTTTCCGTATAAATTAGCCATAGCATTTTGAAAAATGGTGAGTGCTGTGTCCATTATCCAAAGAAGAATGATGATTAGGACGGTTTATAAAAGAAGGATTAACCTGATAACAGAAATAACATTCACTTAATCTGGAATCTCGCTAGTAGCAACTATGGTTAAACAATTGGAGCTGGAATATTAAAATAATCCAATCGATAAAAATGAAAGAACCACACTGGACTTTCAGTCATTTCCAAAATGTCTTCCAGATACTCTCTGTGATTTGAAAGTCGAGGCACTTTGTTTTGGCCACCAAGTTTACCACGTTTTTTCATCCATTGATAAAATGTGCCAGGAGCAACACTTCTTACCACTGGTAATTTTAGTGCCATATCCTTGTGCCTCTTAGCATCATAATCGCTGTTGATTTCTCGTAGAGTATTGTCAAGAACGCTTGCGAATTGGTCTAGGCTATTTGGTGGGGTCCTAAACTCAATAACCCATTCATGGCCTCCTTTATTGCTGCCATCTAAGTAAATAGGAGCAGCTGTGAAATTGTCAATCACAGCATTGGTTTGCCGACAGGCGCGGGTAATTGCTGTTTCAGCATTTTCAATCACCACCTCTTCCCCAAATGCATTTATGAAATGTTTTGTTCTGCCTGTAATCTTTATGCGAAATGGTTTGAGTGAAGTGAACTTAATTGTATCACCAATTTTATATCTCCATAGCCCGGCGTTGGTAGTGATTACCATAGCATAGCTGCGGCCAGCTTCAACTTGATCTAAGCCTACCGCCAGTGGTCTTTCGTTTGAAAGTTCTTCAAGGGGAATAAACTCATAAAGTATGCCATAGTCCAACATGAGCAACAGTTCGTCCGAATCCCTTTGATCCTGTATCCCAAAGAATCCTTCTGAGGCATTGTAGGTTTCCAAATAGTGCATATTAGAGCTGCCGATCAGATCATCAAATAATTGCCGGTAGGGATGAAACGCCACGGCACCATGGACAAACAATTCAAGATTTGGCCACACTTCGATGATTGATGACTTGCCGGTAACTTGCAATATCCTTTGTAATAGTAGTATAGTCCAGGTAGGTACTCCAGAAATGCTGGTAACGTTTTCTTGGGCCGTAACCTTTGCCATCTTTTCTATCTTTTCTTCCCACTCATCCATCAAAGCGATATCCAGACTGGGTGTTCTTACAAACTGAGCCCAGATAGGTAGGTTTTGCATGATCACAGCTGAAACGTCACCATAATATGAGTTGGCATTCGGATTAAAAGGATTGAGCTGTTTACTTCCACCTAGAGCTAACCCTTTACCATCAAAAAGGATCGAATCAGGATAATTATTAAAATAGATTGACAGCATATCCTTACCGCCCTTGAAATGACAATCCTCTAGTGCCTCTTGTGATACAGGAATAAATTTGCTTTTTGCATTGGTTGTTCCAGAGGATTTGGCAAACCATCTGATCTCCCCGGGCCATAGGAGGTTCTGTTCTCCTCTCATTTGACGCTCAATATATGGGAACAAGGTTTCATAGTCCACGATCGGAACTTCCTGCTGGAATTGGGCCATATTCGAAATGCCGGAAAAACCAAACCGTCTTCCATACTCGGTATCTTTGCCCTTTTCTATCAACTGACCAAACAATTCCTTCTGAACTTCAACCGGGTATTTCATAAACAAACCCACTTCGTGGATCCGCTTTTTCATTACCCAGGATAGTATGGAATTGATTAAGGTCATTGACTATTATATCTTTCTTTTCAATTCGAAATGCTGGCCCAAATAGACTCTCCTTACTTGCTCATCTGCAGCCAAATCCTCCGCTGTTCCGGCCTTCAACAGTTTTCCCTCAAACATTAAGTACGCCCTATCTGTGATAGACAACGTTTCGTTTACATTGTGGTCCGTAATCAGTATCCCTATATTTTTATCTTTCAGCTTGGCAACAATACTTTGGATTTCTTCTACTGCGATGGGATCCACTCCTGCAAATGGTTCATCTAGTAAAACGAAGCTTGGATCAACCGCCAAGGCTCTTGCAATTTCAGTACGACGGCGCTCCCCACCGGAAAGTACAATACCCTTGTTTTTTCGTACATGGGTGAGACTAAATTCCTCAAGCAACCCCTCCATTTTATCTTTCTGTTCCCCTTTTGATAGCTTCGTCATTTCCAACACAGCCATCAGGTTTTCCTCTACCGACAGTTTGCGGAACACAGAAGCTTCCTGGGCCAAATAACCGATGCCATTTTTCGCACGACGGTACATAGGCATAGGCGTAATGTTTTCCTCCGCAAGATATATCTCTCCCTCATTAGGTTTTATTAGACCCACTATCATATAAAAGGTGGTCGTCTTTCCAGCACCATTGGGGCCAAGCAGGCCTACAATTTCGCCACGGGAAACCTCCAGGGAAACATGATCCACTACTGTCCTTCCTTTATAACTCTTTACTAAATCAACTGCTTTTAGTGCCATACTATTTCAACTTGATGTCCTTAATCACCAACTGCAAAGATCTATGACCTTGATAGTCATTTTGATCGATGCTATAAGCTACATCAAATAACGCTCCATCTTTGATTGCCTCGGCATAATGAGATAATCCAAAGCCTATAGCTTCATATTGTGTTTTTGAAGCTTCTTCTTTCACCAGAAATTTCAGATGTGCCTCTTTGAGGATTCTAGGAGCATGGGATGCCTGCACGTTCATGGTAGCAAAAACTGGCTGACGGTTTTCCGGACCAAAAGGAGCCATCCGCTTGATAAGTTTATAAAGCTTAAAATCAAGTTGATCAAATGAAATTGTTTGATCAACTTCTACAACCGGAGTCAATAACTCCTCGCTAATGCTCTTAGATACCACCTCCTCAAAACGCTCTTGAAAATCAGTTACTTTGTCCAATGGTAGTGTCAATCCGGCAGCATATTTGTGACCCCCATACTGATCCAATAGATCGGAGCATTCAGTAATGGCCTGATAAATATCGAAGCCTGCAACCGATCGCGCCGATCCGGTGGCTTTATGCTTTGACTCGGTAAGAATAATAGTAGGCCGGTAATACTTTTCTAAGCACCTGCTTGCTACAATACCAATTACTCCCTTATGCCAATCTCCCTTATACAAGACAGTACTTTTGGCCGTTTGTTCCGGGTCTCGTTGTTCGATCATGGCCAATGCTTCCTCGGTTATGTCGGCATCAACATTCCTGCGGGTAATGTTTTTCTCATTTACTTGCCCAGCCCAATGATCTGCTTCATTCTCGTTCTCAGACAGTAGTAGTTTTACCGCATCCTTAGCATGGCCGATGCGACCTGCTGCATTGATCCTTGGAGCAATACCAAATACAACATCAGAAACAGTCATGACCCTATTTGAACCGGAGAGGTTCCGAAGGGATTTTAATCCCGGTCTGGGGCTATGGTTCAGCTTCCTAAGACCGAAGTGGGTCAAGACCCGATTTTCACCAGTAATCGGAACCATATCCGAGGCGATACTTACAGCCACTAAATCGAGGTATTCATATAGCGAAGCAACAGGAATGGAGGATCTTTGACAAAAGCCCTGCATAAATTTAAACCCAACCCCGCAACCTGATAATTCATCAAAAGGGTAAGTACAATCTTCTCTTTTAGGATCAAGCACAGCTATCGCAGATGGCAGATCTAGGCCTGGACGATGATGATCGCAAATGATAAAGTCGATACCCCGGTCCTTGGCCTGGCTGATCAGTTCAACAGCTTTGATCCCGCAGTCGAGCGTAATAATGAGTGATACTCCTTGCTGATGTGCCAGATCGATCGCTCGTTGAGACAATCCATAGCCTTCCTGATATCTATCCGGAATATAATAATCAATATTTCGATAGTGTTGTTTTAGGAAGCCATAACACAGCGCTACTGCGGTAGTGCCATCCACATCGTAATCACCATACACTAGGATTTGCTCATTATTATCTATTGCCAAAAGGAGTCGATCCACAGCTCGGTCCATATCCGTCATCAGAAAAGGATCGTGGACTTGGGCCAAGGAGGGGCGAAAGAAATCTTTTGCTTGTTGATAATCCAGCACAGATCGTTGCGCTAGAATCGAGGCAATGACTTGGTTTACGTTGATCGACTGTGAAATTGTATGGACTCTCTCTTCTGCCGGCAGCTTCTCGTAAACCCATTTCTTGACCATATTACGTAAATTAACAAATAAACCATTTAAAGGTAAAGGATTATAATTCTATTTTTGACGAAGCCTTGGAATGATTTTTTGCTATTGGCAGGAATGAAAAAAATAAGAGACTGGTACAATAAATGGAAGGACTATATAAGGGTAGATTTGATCATGTACCTGGCTATGATCTTACTGATTTTACTTTTCGCATTGTTCTATTTGTAGCGATTTGGCATAAAAAAAGCAGTACCAAAGGCACTGCTTTTTTTTAAGTTTTTCATATTTAAATCACTCCTTCGAGAACATCTTTCATTGGTACACGACGGCCATCCTTATAGGGTACGATCCACGCATCCTTCACTCCCATCTCCCTCAAGTACTTTTTAAACTTATCTGCTTGCCAATAATCCTTGAAATTCCCTAAGGTATATCTTTGGGTTCCGTCGGAATCTACTTCACCTCCAAAGTTGTCACT
>JBPCUG010000432.1:0-2581 GCA_051011275.1 Cyclobacteriaceae bacterium
TGTTTGGATCAAACCAAAAAAGGAACTGTAGTTTATGAATACTACTTATCAGTCAGAAGTGGGCAAACTCAAGTCTTTGTTGTTAAAGTCAGTCGAAGATGCTTTTGTTGACCAGCTAACTATTAACAAGCAATGGCACCCTCTCAATTATTTGCAGGAACCTGATCTGGAGAGGGCAAAGCAAGAATATCAACAATTTGAAATGCATCTTGGTGATGTTGAACGCCATTACTTGCCTCAAAACCAGAAAGTTACCTTAGATTCCATCTATTGTAGAGACGCTTCAATCGCAACTGATCAAGGCATGATCATTTGCAATATGGGCAAAGGTGCCAGGGTAAATGAGCCTAAAGTCGAGAGAGAAATGTTTCAGCAGCTTGGCATCCCAATATTAGGAGAAATCGTGGCACCGGGAACTTTGGAAGGCGGGGATGTAGCTTGGCTGGATCAAAAAACGTTGGCTGTAGGCCATAGTTACCGTACCAATCAAGAGGGTATCGAGCAACTAAGAAAACTAGTGCAACCTTTGGGCATAAATGTACTTGTTGTACCCTTACCTCATTATAAAGGGGCAAATGATGTCTTTCATTTAATGTCTGTTTTGAGCCCGGTTGACGAGGACTTGGCGGTTGTCTTTTCGCCTTTGATGCCAATGATCTTTAGAAATGAGCTATTAAAGTGCGGCTACAGCTTGGTAGAAGTGCCTGAGGAAGAATTTGAGAGTATGGGTTGTAATGTGCTGGCTTTGGCGCCGAGAAAGTGTCTGATGGTGGCCGGTAATCCTAAAACCAAAGCCTCTTTGGAGGAGGCTGGCGCCAAGGTGTTTACTTATAAAGGTGATGAGATCAGTATCAAAGGAGGAGGCGGGCCTACCTGTTTGACCAGGCCTTTGCTGAGGTACAGGCAGTGATACAATTACTTCTGCCTTAACCTATCAATACAGTTAGCCAGCGACCGGTAATCATGGTAGTTGCCTTTCCATATCCCTGCCTTGGGGCTTTCGTTTTCCTTCGGTTCTTGATCGATCCCTTTCACATACCAACCTTTATTTTCCTTATCCAAAAGGTAAGACTGGATATAATTCCACTGCTGCTCGAATCTGTCAAAGTACCGCAGGGAATCTTCCGGATACCAGTCGGACCAGATCAATAAAGTATTCATAGCTTCAGCTTGTGCCCACCAGGCTTTGCCGATATCGATAATGGTCAAATGATCCTCTTCGGGGAAATAATAGCCTTGATCAAACAGGCCCCGGAACTCCGGGTCCCAGCCTTTATTGATGGCCTGATCCACCATAGCTTTGAGTTTAGGTTTTACCTCAACTTCATCAAGGTGCAATGCTTCTGCAGCTTCCCATAGCAAAAAGGCGGTCTCAATATCATGGCCAAAGGAAACGTGATCAATATTGTAGTGAGCCTCTCGCACTTCCGGTAAAGAATCTCGGTAGAGCACGGGAGTCCAGTCGGCATTGAAGAACAAATACATATAGTGTTTGTCTCCGGTAATAGTATCACTAATTATGTCATAAAGTTCACTTAACCTTTTCTTAAGCAATTCATCAGGCCAAACTGCATACAGTTCAGTCCAGGCTTCAAGTAAATGTATACTGCTGTTCTGATCCTTCGGGGGGGTGCTGTAAAGACCGTCGGTAATTGGAGTGCCATCCTTTTGCATAAACTGAAAGTAGCCGCCATGTATGTCATCGTGGCTCTTTTTTTCCATCCAGTTAAAGGCTTCCTTAGCTAAATTCAGTACTTCTTGCTTTTGTGATAGCTTGTAATAAGCCGCTAGGGCGTAAACGCCAAATGCATTGTCATAAGCCAGTTTGACTTCATTGCCTTCCTGATCAGGCACTACACTTCCAAGACTATCCACCAAATGAAAAAACCCTCCTTTTTCTGAGTCCCACATAACCTCTTTTAGGAATTTGAAACCATGCAAAGCTACCTCCGGATACCGACCTTCTTTAGGATAACGTTCTGCTGCTTTTGAGGCAGTCCACACATGACGGGCCTGAGTGACCATCATTCTTTGTTGAGGTCCCTCTTTTTCCCAGGTGTGATCAAAGTCACTCCAGAAACCGCCATTTATGGTATCCAAGATTTGGGGATACCAGGGATCCAAAGAATGCTGTTTCAAAACTTCCTCCATTTGGTTGGCCAGTTCCAGCTTTGCTTCATCAGGAGTTTGGGTTTCCAGTTCCTGGCTTTGAGGTCCGCAAGAAACAACTATATGTACTAAGAAAATACAGGCAATAGAGGGAAAATATCTTTTCAGATTAGGTATCATAACTGGGAATCAGAGGGTGATATCTGAATAGTAATTTATATATTAATCTGGAAATTACTACTATTCTTACTTAGTCATACATTTTATGAATGCCGAAATAATTTTCTCCATTGCCAATTATATTGCCATGATTGGTTGGCTCTTGCTGGTGCTGCTTCCCCGTTGGATAGGTACACGAAAGATAGTAATGGCAGGCATTATCCCCATTTTACTGGCGGGAGTTTACCTCTTTCTTATCGTGACACACTTTGGTAACACGGAAGGCGGCTTTGGTTCCCTGGAAGAGGTGGGT
>JBPCUG010000433.1:0-3149 GCA_051011275.1 Cyclobacteriaceae bacterium
GCGCCTTTACCATTTGCTCGGGTGGTAAAAATGCCTAACATAAATAAACCGCACATAGCTCCGCCAAAGAGGCCAAGGATACCGATGAAACTGTCCCAGAGGGATTTGATATCAGCATATGCAATCAACAGTGCAAATCCGGTTCCTAGCAAGCCAAATATAACAGTCAGCATTCGAGCCAGATTGAGGTAGCCTTTTTCAGAAGCGACCCAATCAAAACGTCTGGCAAAATCTGTGGTAAAAGCAGTAGCAATACTATTCATGCTAGTGGAAATAGTAGATTGGGCGGCTGCAAAAATGCCGGCAATTACAATCCCAGCAATCCCAGTGGGAAGCTGGCGGGCGATAAACAACGGAAATACAGCATCAGTTTGGAAAGTCGGATCAAGAGCTACCGGGTTCTTCTTGTAAAAAACAAAAAGAGCCGTACCGACCGCAAAAAACAGAATGGTGGCAAAAAAAGAAAGTCCCGCATTGGTCCAGATAGACTTAGCTGCCAACTTTTCACTTGACACTGACATATAGCGTTGAATAACTCCCTGATCGGATGAATAGGGGATCAGGGTTTGGCCAAGTCCACCTAGGATCACTACCCACAATGCCGTGCCAGTATAACTCCAATCCCAATCCACGAATTGGAACTTGTCGTTTTCAGTTGCAATAGTAAAAAACTCTCTTGCCCCAATATCAGGGTTCAATACTACCAAACCAAGGCTGAGCAATGCACCCCCTAGTAAGACGAAGGTTTGCAAGGTATCCGTCCAAATGACCGCTTCAATCCCACCAAGAGCACAATATATGATACTCAAGAAGCCCATTAACAGAATGCTCATCTCAATGGATATCGGTGTTACCGCCGCCAATGCCAACGAAGGCAGGTACATCACTATGGCCATTCGTCCGATCTGAAATAATATATAGGAAGCACTACCAAAAAGCCTGGCGGCAAGATTAAATCTTAATTCCAAATACTCGTAAGCACTAGTAGCATCAATGCGGCGGAAGAAAGGAAGAATGTAGTAAATAATAAATGGCGCCAGTGCGATGATAGCCATGTTAATGAAAAAGTAAAGCCAGTCGGTAGCATAGGTCTTGGCCGGAACAGACATAAAAGTTAGCGAACTAAGCATAGTAGCAAAAATGCTGCAACCTGCGGCCCACCATGGCACCCGCTGCCCACCCCTAAAAAAATCTTCTGTACTCTTATTTCGGAAAGAAAAAAACAGGCCAATACCAATTAGAATCATTAAATAAATGACAATTGCCCCAATGTCAACCCCTCCTAACGGAGTGGCTGTTTTGGTAGTCTCAATTTTCCAGATCTGTGGTGAACGGGTGCGCGGCTTTATCTCTCCACTGGCAATGATAACATCCTCATTCCACCTGAACGCATGAGTTGTCACCTGATTTGCTGGCATTTCGGCAGCCTTAAACCAGGTATTGGTAATAGTATGGTAACCAAAGATGGATTTAGGAAACCCTGGGTGCTTGTCTTTAAGATTATCTGCTTGCTTATGCAAAGTCCCATCGGCACCACTTAAGATAAAGAGGTGACTCTGACCTACACCAATTCCTGTACCGGCCATCCGCGCCTCTGGGATATTGGCTCGTTGTCGCCATGGGGACTCAGCACCGGATTGATGGTCTTCAGGATTAAATTCGTAAACATCACTTAGCACCTCCCAGTTACCCTTACTTTGTTCCCTTCGTCCACTTATTACATATATACAATTCGTGTATCCATTGTGCTGTGCAATGGTAATGTTAAAAGCTCTCTCGGAGCCAGGCCAAGCGGGAAGTACCTCCCATGCAAAATCTTCAGTTCCGTAAAGCGAAAGATCCAGGCTCCAAAAGTTGACCATTGCCGTGGCTAGCGGAAGCTTTTCCGATCCGCCGGCCAAATAGATCACATCACCTATAAGAGCTGCACTTCCATAAGCGCAAGGTTTTGGCAACTTCGGTAGTTGCTCTTTTTCTATGACTTTTGACTCCGCGTTCCATTTCAACAAAAGGACATCGTCGTAAGTTTTTTCATGATCCGCGCCTCCCATGGCCACAACCCCAAGCGAGCTAGAAACAACAGCGCTATAGGCCATAGGCTGGTCCAACTTCCCCCCTTTGATCCACTGCTTCTCCGAAGTCAACACCCAGATATCATCATGCCACTGTTTCTCGCTTTCCCAGTATGGTCTACTGAAATTCGCACCTCCCGCAACTATCATGACGTCGTTATGCACACCCGCTATCGGGCCAGCCACCCCCAAAGCTTCAGATTGATCACCTACAATTGGAAGATCAGATAATGCTTCCCAGTTGAAATAGCTTTTTTCGGAAGTTTGTTGACCAACGACTGGTTGTACAACTAAACAACACCATACAAAAAACAACGTAGCTCGTATATTGATCGTGGAAAATTCAGGAATGAAGAATAGGCCTATTTTCACGCCATAGAAAAGTCGATACAATAATCCTGAAATCGCAATGCTTCGAGTTCCATTTGAAGCTGTCGTTCCTCTGATGGCTTTAGAGACTTAACCGGCAGCCTTGGAGGGCCGCAATCCAAACCGGCCAAGCGCATAATCGATTTCCCGGCTTTCACTCCACCACCATAATTGATCAAGACCCGAATGATCTTTGCGGTTGTGAGTTGCAGTCCATTGGCCAGTTCCAGGTCAGATCCCCGAAATGCTTCGATCATTTTTAAATACAAGGGCGCCATATAATTATAGGTGCTCCCAATGGCTGCCTGGATCCCTAGCACAAGCCCAGAGAGCAACATCTCATCATGCCCTTGTAGAATGGTGTATTTCTTGTCGGCATAGTCTAGACACAATTTCATATCCATAAAATCATTATGGGTAAATTTTATGCCAGCAAGATTAGAGATCTTCTCGTCAGCAGCTTTGAGAAATTCTATCATGGGAAAATTGACCCCTGACATAGCTGGCAGGTGATAGTAAAAATAAGGTAAGTCGGGCGCCGATTCTGCAATTAAAGCATTATACCTAACCAGCGCATCGAGGTTTTCAGGTTTAAAAAAAATAGGAGCTATTGCGCCGATACTATTGGCTCCTATTCTCAACGCATGTTTTGCCAGCTCTTGAGCGGTCTTTATACTATTATGACCAACATGAATGATTACCTTAAAT
>JBPCUG010000434.1:0-3021 GCA_051011275.1 Cyclobacteriaceae bacterium
GCATTGCGGTGAAAGACTCGGAAACCTTTGGCAACTGGCTGAAAAAATTTGGGCCAGAGAAGATCATTCTTGGAGCTGATGTAGTGGATGGTCATATCGCTATTAGCGGTTGGCAAGAGCAATCGGAAATAGAGCTGTTCGATTTCCTTGAGGACTATAGCAAACAATCTGTATGTTATGTGATTTGTACAGATGTGAGCAAAGATGGTTTGCTGGCCGGGCCGGCCATCGGTCTGTATCAGCAGATCATAAATCACTTTCCCAAGCTAAAGCTCATCGCCAGTGGCGGAGTAACTACAATAGAAGATATAAATAAGTTGAAAGCAATGGGGGTTTATGGAGTGATCATTGGGAAGGCCATTTATGAAGGAAATATCACTTTGAAAGAACTAAGTACGTTTATTTAAACCAATCAGATATGGAAACATTAGCAAATGCACTCAAGGAATATGTGGATCAGGTGTACCCTAAGATAGCAGCCATACCAGAAGAACAAATGGTTGACAAACCAACACCGGGTAAATGGTCAAAGAAAGAGATCCTTGGACATCTGATTGACTCAGCAGCCAACAACCAACAACGATTTGTACGCGGGCAATACGAAAGTGTGCCTAAGATCGTTTACCAGCAGGATGATTGGGTCAGCTTGCAAGACTATCAGTCGCTTTCCTTAAAGCATGTTTTAGAGCTGTGGAAATTGTATAACTACCATGTGGCCCATGCCATCGCAAATGTTAGAAAGGAAAACAGAAGTAGAAAATGCAATACGGGCAAGGAACAGGAGGAGTTCCATACCTTGGAATGGCTTGCTCAGGATTATCTGGTCCATCAGAAACATCACATCAAACAAATTTTAAATAATTAAAGCGGACCAGGGGGTGTCATTTGGAAAACAAAGCCCATTATTGATATTAATTATGCTCAATTAAATGCTAACAAAAAGGATCATACCCTGCCTAGATATAAAAGCAGGTCGTACAGTAAAAGGAGTAAACTTCGTCGATTTGCGCGATGCAGGTGACCCGGTAGAACTGGCCGATACTTATAGTAGATGCGGCGCTGACGAATTAGTATTCCTTGACATCACCGCCACCGTCGAAGAAAGAAAGACTTTGGTGAAACTAGTGAAAAATGTTGCCGAACAAATCAATATTCCTTTCACGGTAGGTGGCGGTATTAGCTCAAAGTCAGATGTTTCCGCCTTATTGAATGCAGGAGCTGATAAGATCTCAATTAACTCTGCTGCAGTGCGTCAACCTGATTTAGTTGATCAATTCGCAGCTGAGTTTGGTTCACAGTGTGTGGTTGTAGCCATAGATTCACGGCTAGTAGAAAAGAAGGACGTAGTACATACTCACGGAGGACGCACCCCCACAGATAAGGAAACATTGTCCTGGGCATTGGAGGTGCAGGAAAGAGGAGCAGGAGAAATACTGCTCACTTCAATGGATCACGATGGCACTAAAGCAGGCTTTGCTAATCAGCTGACCGCCAAACTCTCAGAGGAATTGCTGATCCCTGTGATCGCTTCCGGTGGGGCCGGGGAGGCGGCTCATTTTGAAACTGTCTTCACCACCGGAAAGGCCGATGCCGCATTGGCAGCCAGCATTTTTCATTTTGGTGAGGTAGATATTATGGAATTGAAGAGTTACTTAAGATCAAAACAGATACCAATCAGATTAAATTAAAATTCTATGGAAGTTGATTTCGATAAAAATCAAGGTTTGGTTCCGGTAGTTGTGCAAGACCAGATGACCAAAAATGTTTTGATGCTAGGTTATATGAATGAGGAAGCACTGCAGATCACCCAGCAAACAGGCAACGTAACCTTTTTTAGTAGGAGCCGACAAAAGATTTGGACCAAAGGTGAAACATCCGGCAATTACCTAAAAGTTACGGAGATCCAACCAGACTGTGATGAGGATACGCTATTAGTCACCGCTGCACCCGCAGGTCCAGTTTGCCACACTGGGAACGCTACTTGCTTTAGTGCCGAAAATGCAGGTAATGAGACAGCTTTCTTGGAAGTTTTGGCTAACATTGTAAAGGACCGGCGTGTCAACCCCAACCAGGGATCTTATACGTCTGCACTTTTTGAGGAAGGCATCAATAAGATCGTACAAAAAGTGGGTGAAGAAGCGGTAGAAGTGGTGATCGAGGCAAAGGATGAGGACGAGGTAAGGTTTAAAAACGAGGTGGCAGACCTGCTTTATCATCTGACTGTTCTACTAGAGGCTAAGTCAATCGGTTGGGCTTCTGTAATTGAGGTATTAAAAAGTCGGCATCATAACAAGTCATGAAATATATCACCAGCTTACTAATCTTTGCGTTTGTGCAGCTGCAAGGTTTTAGCCAAGAGTTGCAACCGCAAGACTACCAATGGCATAATCGGGTACTACTGGTTTTTGCTCCCACTGCCAACCACGAAGCATACCAGGAACAACTGACTATGTTGTTAGCCGATCATTCCGGGTTGGAAGAACGTGATGTGGTGGTATTTAGGATATTTCCAACCAAGGCGGCTAGTCCAAAAGGAGGTCGGCTCTCCGACAGGGAGATTAAAGGTCTACGAGAAAAGTATCAAATAAGCGAAGATGAGTTTTGGGTTATTCTGATCGGTAAAGATGGAAGTACTAAGCTAAGCCGTAGTGAACCATTGGCCAATCAAGAGCTATTTAATGTAATTGATGCAATGCCAATGCGCAAGCAGGAGATGGCAGATCAGGATCACCGGGAAGACTGATCTTGATTGATATTTCTAATCATCTCCTGGATCCGTTTGTTGCCCGGATCAAACACTAAAGCTTTTTTATAATTTCTAAGTGCCTCTTCATTCTGACCAGATATTTCATACCCACGTCCTAAACTAATATACGGTCGCTCCTGCTTAGGAAACAGGCGGGTATTAAGTTTGAACACTTCAATTGCAGCTTCTTTGTTACCGGCAAAAGCAGAACATATCCATACGTATTCAGCTCGCTAATACTTTCCACTCGGTGCTTGAATTGATCGATAAGATCC
>JBPCUG010000435.1:0-3819 GCA_051011275.1 Cyclobacteriaceae bacterium
ACAGATCCTACATAATCTAGTTGGTAATGCCATCAAGTTTACTGAGACTGGATACGTAGCTGTATCCGCAATTCAAGAGGAAGACATGTTGGCTTTGAAGGTTACTGATACCGGAACAGGTGTCCCAGAGGAAAAGATCGACTTGATCTTTAAAGAATTCGAACAAGCCGACAATTCTAATACTCGTGAATTTGTTGGTACCGGTTTGGGGCTATCGATAACTAAAAAGCTTGTTGAACTTCATGGTGGCACAATCGATGTTGTTTCAAAGATTGGTAAGGGTTCCACCTTTACCTTGACATTACCTATTACCGAGGAAATACCACAACCCTCAGGGACTAGATTGGAAGTAGCTAAAGTAATATCAGAACCCTCCAAGAGCCTTAAAAAATCTATCGGGGAGACATCCTCCAATGGAATTGGAGAGATCAATATTTTGGTGGTAGATGACGAGCCAGTGAACCAAACTGTATTGGCTAACTTTTTGATTTCCAGTCGGTTCAAAATCACACCTGCTCTTAATGGAGAGGATGCTCTGAAGGCTTTAGAGAGTGGGCAAAAGTTCGACTTGGTACTTCTCGATATCATGATGCCCAAAATGTCAGGCTTTGAGGTGTGTCAAAAGATCAGGGAAAAATACTTACCCAATGAGCTGCCGGTGATCATGATCACCGCAAAGAACCAAGTCTCCGATCTGGTACAAGGACTTTCAACCGGAGCGAATGATTACATTACCAAACCTTTTAGTAAGGATGAGTTTTTAGCCAGGGTTAAAACACATCTAAACCTATTTAAGATCAATACTGCTTACGGCAGGTTTGTGCCACATGAGTTTTTAAAAGCTTTGGGTCGAGAAAGCATTATGGATGTAAGATTAGGGGATCAGGTAGAGGGAGAGGTGACCGTATTTTTCTCCGATATTAGGGGTTACTCCACTTTAGCGGAAACTATGAATCCGGAAGAAAATTTCAATTTTTTGAACGCTTACTTACGTCGGGTTGGTCCGATCATCAAAAAGCACAATGGATTTGTCAGCCAGTTTTTAGGAGATGGGATAATGGCCTTGTTCCGGCATTCAGCCAAAGACGCACTGCAAGCTGCAATAGACATACAACGAGAAGTAGACCGATACAACGTTAAAAGACAAAAAGACAAAAGACAAACAATAAAAGTAGGCATCGGCTTGCATACCGGATCACTGATGTTAGGCATCCTTGGGGACAAAGATCGAATGGATGCGAGTGTTGTTTCCGACACGGTGAATACCGCCTCACGAATGGAAGGATTGACCAAACACTATGGTGCAAATATCATATTAAGCAAGAGTACATTAGAGCATTTAGGTGATACCCACAGTTTTAATTACCGCGGATTAGGACAGGTACAAGTTAAGGGGAAGCTTAAAGCGGTGAACATCTATGAGTTCTATGATGGAGAGAAAAAAGAGGTCATTGCCCTAAAAAAGCAAACACAAGCTGTATTCGAGACCGGTTTAAATTGCTACTATCAAAAGGACTTTACCCACGCGGCCATAGCTTTTCAAGAGGTGCTGGATGTAATCCCTACCGACAAAGCTGCTCAACTGTACCTTCAGAGGTCGGCTGAGTTTATGGTTAAGGGAGTTCCAGAAGATTGGACAGGGGTAGAGGCAATGAGTAGCAAGTAATGGCATTTATAATCGAACTTTCTTTTTGGATGGTAATTACTAAATTTAATTATCTCTAGACCAACTGTTTACTTCCAACTAGGGCTAGCTATGAAGTATGTGCTACTAACGATTTTACTAACCGGGCTTGCACTGCAGCAAAACCCAGCCCAAACCAATAGTAACGACAGCCTGAAAAAAGTTTTACAAGCTGCCACAGATGATTCTGTAAAAGTTCAAATTTTAGTTGCCTTGGCCAAGGCTTATTTGAATAGTAATAATGAACAAGCTTTGGCTTATAGTGAAGAGGCATATGTTTTGGCTGGAAAAGTAGCTGGCGAAAAGCTATTTTCTGAGGCCGCATATACCAATGGCTTGACTCACGAGTCCATCGGAAAATATGTTATTGCATTGGAGTTGTACACTTCAGCTCTCGACCAGGCTGCTAGCCTAAAAGATAGCGTCAGCATTGCCAAAATATATAATGGTTTGGGGCGAGTACATCACAATCTGGGTAACCTCACTGAAGCTTTAAAATATTTTCAGGAAAAACTGAACTTTATTGACCCTAGAAACAAAATGGCCTTGGCGGTCACGTACAATAATATTGGAAGCATTCATGAAAGCCTTGCCACTATTCACGAGGCCCCAGAAAATAATCAGAAAGCGCTTAACTACTATCAAGAAAGTATAAAGCTGCATAAACAAATAGGTAATAAAAGACATATTGGTGGCACTCTTATTAACCTTGGCGTGGTATACTATAACCTAGGGAATTTAGACCAAGCGTTGGGTAACTATCATGAAGCATTGGAAATTTTAAAAGACCAAGATGATCAGGTGACACTGTCAATTCTTAATGAGAACATAGGTAATGTTCATAAAAAGGAAGGGGCTTATAATAAGGCTATTGTTCATTATAACCAAGCGCTACGACATTCTGAAAGTGTGGATGACAAATTTGGGGTCGCTAGTATCAATACAAACCTAGGTGAAATAGAAATACTAAACGGTAATCATAAGACCGCGCTTGATTACTTACTACCAGCCATAGAGATATCAGAATCTATTGGAAATCAGAAGAACCTCATGCATCTCTATAGTTTGGCGTCTCAAGCTTTTGAGCAATCAGGGGACTATCCGTCTGCACTTAAATATAATCGGGAATATGCATCAATAAAGGATAGTGTATTCAATAAAGACAAGTATAGCCAGCTATCGGAGATGGAAGCTCAGTTTGAAACGGAGATGAAGGAAACCAAAATTGAGGCTTTGCAAATGGACGCTGAGATACAGTCGCTAAAACTTCAGCGTCAAAAGAACATTCGCAATGCGGTAATCGCAGCTTCCGGATTGGGTTTTCTACTAATTTGGGGATTACTCCGTCGTTTCCGATTTAGACAAAAAGTAAAACAGGAACAGGAAGAAAAGAATCGTTTGATTGAAGAAGAAAAGCGCAAGACTGCTTTTGAAAAACATCGTGTTGAACAATTGGAAAACATCAATAATCTCAAGGACCAATTCCTGGCCAATACCTCCCATGAATTGCGCACTCCATTGAATGGCATTATAGGAATGGCTGAGTCATTGCAGGATGGAGCAGCAGGGGCACCCACCAGCAAAATGGCTAATGACCTTGCCTTAATCACTGCCTCTGGGAAGCGATTGGCCAGCCTAGTAGATAGTATTTTGGATTTTTCTAAATTGAAAAATCACGATTTGCAGCTGACACTAAAACCATTGGATTTAAGATCTGTGGTTGAAATAATATTTAAGTTGAGTGAGTCATTAATTGCAGGTAAGAAAGTCAACCTGGAAAATCATGTTCCGCAAGAACTTCCTGCCGTAACCGCTGATGAAAACCGCCTGCAGCAGATACTTCACAATTTGGTGGGTAATGCAATTAAGTTTACCGAATCAGGGTCAATTGTAGTAAACGCCAAACAGGACGATGAACTGGTATCAGTTATGGTAAGGGACAGTGGTATAGGAATTCCGAAAGATAAGGTTGAACTGATTTTCCAAGAGTTCGTGCAGGCTGATGCTTCCACTACCAGAGAATTTGTTGGTACCGGATTGGGTCTTTCTATCACAAAAAAACTGGTGGAACTGCATGGAGGTAAAATTAAGGTTGATTCGGAAGTGGGTCAGGGTACTACTTTTACTTTTACTTT
>JBPCUG010000436.1:0-2754 GCA_051011275.1 Cyclobacteriaceae bacterium
AATCTTCTGTTTCTGCCAGTAACCGGCTTAAGGAAAACCAAGGCTGGACTGATAAATTTATCTTCCCTCCATATGATTTTAAGATCTGCAACGCAATGATCACGAACTTCCACCTGCCTGAATCCACCCTATTAATGATGGCCTGTGCTTTTGGTGGCTACGAGTTGATCATGGATGCTTATCAAGTAGCCATCAAACAGAAATATCGCTTCTTCAGTTACGGAGACGCCATGTTGATCATTTAGATTTTATGACCACCCTTCCTGAATATGCCATAATCGTAGCCGGCGGGAAGGGGGTGCGTATGGGTGGTGATCAACCTAAGCAGTTTATGGAGCTAGGCGGCCTACCAATCGTGCTGCATACCATAAAAGCCTTCTATAGGTACTCCCCCCAAATTCGATTTATCTTAGTTTTGCCTCAAGATCATGTCGCCCGATGGGAAACCGTATCCAATGAGTACGCCCTTAGCATTGACGTCAAGGTATGTGCCGGCGGAAACAGCCGGACCGGATCAGTGCGCAACGGACTTGCTATGATTGACACAGATGGTCTAGTAGCAATTCATGATGCCGTAAGACCCTTGGTCGATACGGATATTATAGCCGCCTCCTACAAAAGTGCAAGGGAGAAAGGATCAGGCGTAGTGGCAGTGGCGTTGAAAGATTCTTTACGACAAGTGGAAGAACACGAAAGTAATACTGTGGACCGCGAGCACTTCCGATTGGTGCAAACCCCTCAATCATTTCCAGTTTCTACAATAAAAGAAGCCTACAACGCTTTCCCCGATCAAAGCTTTTCCGACGACGCCTCCGTATTTGAAAAGGCCGGCTATAAGGTTTATTTAGTAAATGGCTCGTATCGCAACTTTAAGATCACGACCAAGGAGGATCTGATATTGGCTCAGGCCCTGTTGGAAAGGGCATAAAAAAAAGCTGACTTGTTGATCAGCTTTCCTACTTTAGATTTTATGGGTTCAATATTCGTCTTCATTAAAGAAGAAATCTTCTTTAGTGGGATAATCCGGCCAAATCTCCTCAATGCTCTCATACGGCTGTCCGTCATCCTCTAGTTCTTGGAGGTTTTCCACTACTTCAAGTGGGGTCCCTGTCCTGATCGAATAGTCAATCAGCTCATCCTTGGTAGCTGGCCATGGTGCATCTTCTAAATAAGACGCTAGTTCTAAGGTCCAATACATAATTATTTATTATTAACAATATTGATCGATTAGGCATCTTTCAATAATCGTGCAAAAATAGAATTTAATTGATAAAAACAAATAGTTTTGAAATAATTTATTCCCAGACCATTATCCCTGCTGAGTGACTTAATTTCAGATGTACCCAATCCGGTTTTATTAAATCGAGTGAAGCAAACAAAAAGTTTCAATAAAAGGCAGTTTTTTTTATTCCTATAGGTTAAGATCGACTTCTTCGAGGTCCATATTTTAACAAAAATCAAGTCCTGGTGCTTTTTTACCATATTATCACCGCCTATATTTAGATCATGAGCGAAAAAATTATCTTTTCCATGGCTGGGGTGAGTAAGATCCATCCCCCGCAGAAACAAGTACTTAAGAATATTTACTTATCCTTTTTTTATGGAGCTAAAATAGGGGTACTAGGCCTCAATGGATCAGGTAAATCCTCGCTGTTGCGAATTATTGCTGGGATCGATACTGCCTACCAAGGAGAGTTGGTTTTCTCACCTGGATATACGGTAGGTATGCTAGAGCAGGAGCCACAATTGGATCCGGACAAGACGGTAAAAGATGTAGTGTCAGAAGGAGTACAGGAAGTAGTAGACTTACTGGCGAAGTTTGAGGCTATAAACCAACGATTTGCCGAGCCTGAAATATTGGACAACCCAGATAAAATGGACGCTTTGATCCAGGAGCAGGCTACGGTGCAAGAACAGCTTGACCACCACCAGGCATGGGAACTGGAGACTCGCTTGGAACAGGCAATGGAAGCTTTACGTACACCACCAGGCGAGACAAAGATCGCCCCACTTTCTGGAGGTGAAAAGAGACGGGTGGCGCTTTGTAGATTGTTGCTACAAGCACCAGATGTACTCTTGCTGGATGAGCCTACCAACCACCTAGATGCTGAATCTGTGCTTTGGTTGGAGCAACATTTGAAGCAGTACGCAGGTACAGTTATCGCAGTTACTCACGACCGCTATTTTCTTGACAATGTAGCCGGCTGGATACTGGAGCTCGACCGAGGCGAAGGAATCCCTTGGAAAGGCAACTATTCCTCTTGGTTGGAGCAAAAACAGGAGCGTTTGTCGCAAGAGGAAAAGACCGAATCAAAACGGCAGAAAACATTGCAACGTGAACTTGAATGGATACGAATGGCTCCTAAAGCCAGACATGCTAAAGGGAAAGCACGTTTGAAGGCTTACGATCAATTGGTCAGTGAAGAAGCTAGAGGCAAAGAGCAACGTCTGGAGCTTTATATCCCTCCAGGCCCCCGATTGGGTGATAAAGTAATTGAAGCAAAAGGTGTATCGAAAGCTTTTGGAGATCGGCTGCTATTCGATGGCCTTGATTTTGCCCTGCCTCCCGCTGGAATTGTTGGTATAATTGGTCCAAACGGAGCTGGCAAAACAACTTTATTTAAAATGATCACCGGACAAGAAGAGCCTACCTCAGGAACCTTCCAAGTGGGCTCAACCGTAGAGATCGCCTACGTTGATCAAGAGCACCACCAGATTGATCCGGAGCATACAGTCTGGCAAACCATATCCGAA
>JBPCUG010000437.1:0-3215 GCA_051011275.1 Cyclobacteriaceae bacterium
CTCTCTGAGCCAATTTCAGGCCCTTGCCGGTGTTCCTATCTGGAGGGCCAGGCATCTTCCAGAGGTCCGAAATCTTCTGATCAAGCAATATGCCAGGATGCTTGGATCTTTTGGACTGCTGACTACCTTGATGATTATGGCAGGGTTTGATGTTGAAGAAGATTCGAGGTCAACAGATTTCATAAAGTTTAGAAAAGGCAGGACCAGAATAGATATGGGAACTGGTCTTTTACAGCCTATTGTGCTTATATCAAGGTTACAGCAGATTTTTCCTTTAGGGGAACGTGGACCTGGGAAGCAAAAATCTCCCGTTACCGGCAAGGTAAGAGATATTGACATAAATGTTCCGTTTGGCTTCGTTAGGTCAAAGCTAAGCCCATTAGTTGGAATGGCTCTTGATATTGGGCTGGGAAGTAATGTGGTTGGCGAGCCAGTATCTGTTAGTACGGTTGAAGGCGTAATGGATCTGGCCGAAAACCAGCTTCTTCCGATATCTATTCAGGACATAATCGAGGTTCTAAAAGAAGAAGACAATCTTAGCGATATTGCCATATTTGGATTATTATCAATATTAGGACAGGGCATATCCACATTTCCGTCTGTGGACAAGCCTGAGACAGCAGAAGAGAAGAGAGAAAAGAAGGCAAGGCGTAAAAGGTTATTAGGCAGATAAAGTAACGTTCCAATTAGAAAAGGATGAACCATGTCAGGATCTACACAAATAATCATTCGAAGCATGAGCAAGGCCTTGGCGGCCAACTCTACCAATGACACGGCGTTTGGAGTTAAGCCGCCTACAACCACAGAGCCAACCGGAAGTGGCATTCACGCTGTGCCGCCGACAGGCGGCAATAGTCGCATCATGTTCATGCCTTACGGTACAGACACCGACAACCAGACGCTGAACGTTCGCCTATTGCTTTGGGAGGTGTTTCACGGTCTTTGGATGGCAAGGACAGGCGTTATTGTTGCTTGCACTTTCAATAGCACTTTGAATGGTGTTTCTGGATCGGTCCCGTCTGATACAGAGTTTCTTTGTGACGTGATCACATTTACATCTGGAGATTCGTCCGCAATTATCCCTGTTGTTGGCGCTAACAACCTCGCGTGGGTTGATATGAACATGGACGGCGCCAAGAAGGTTGAATTTGAATTTGATCGTGGCACTGCAGCTTCAGGAAACGCACTATTTAGATTTCATTGATAGGTTTATGCGATGCCTTATGCGTGGCTCAATCTTGTAAAGGCCGATGGCGCTACGATTTTAATCGAAAGAGCTGATGACGGATCTGCGAAGGATTCGATTGGCTCAAACGATTTTACGTACAGTAGCCCCGTGTTTCCTGGCGTAAGCTTAATGGGCAACGCTATTCTTCCAAGCATGAAGCTTCCGGCCACAGAGCAAGCATCGGCAACCCATACGACTGACTTTGACTTAGTCAATCCGACAACGATTGAATTCTTTTGGCAGACAGGCGACGTGTTTTCAGAAGGATGGTTTATTTTTGGTTCTGGACCAGTGTTCGCAACAAATGGGCTTACCTTTGTTGTGGCTACAATTATTCTTCAGGGAGTGTTGTCTAGTACTATGACTATCAATTCTCATGAAGCTAGCACCAATTGGGCTACTGCGACGGATGGCAATCAATCACCTGCCTATCTTCCACAGCATGTCGTTTGCGTTTTTAACGCTACAGGCGATGGCTGGACTGTTTACTGGAATGGTGTTGTTGCGGTGGAACAGTTTGACAGCGGAAATTCTGGCAGCAATATTGCTAATCCAGTTATAGGTGCAGCCGGCAATAGTACTGAAATGAATTTTGGTCCATTTGTCATATACAAGGGTGTTGAGCTGACTGCCATTCAGGCGAGAAATCACTACAACGCTGCATTTGGATTAACGGATCGAAGTAGGGATGCGGCTAGAGACTATCGTAGGTAACATAAAGTTTTAATAGACTGAAGGTGATTAAATGCCTGCAAGAGAAGTGAAGTCAGATGTATTGTGGAAATGTATCGCATTAATTGCCACGGTTGCATGTGGTTATAGCCAATTATCCAACAAGCTAATAAGAGATGATATCCGTAGTTTGATTAAAGATTTAAACGAAATCAAACAGTCGATCGCGTTCGTCAAAGAAGACCACGAAGAAATTAAGGTGTTAAGAAGCAGAATAGTCAGTATTGAGAAGGATTTACACTATTGGAAATTAAACAAAAGAAACGGAAAAAATTCAAATGCGATTAGTGTAAGAAGGGGCGAGAGGGATGGCTAATCTTCATCCATAGATAGCTTTGCTATATACGAAATAAGATTTGATTCAACCTCTTCTAAAGTATTCTTAATCTCAACCCGTGTACATTCTCCTTCTTTTACGGAAACTTGTTCTCTACAAGCTGCAGATAGAGCTTCCAGAATTACCTGCCCCTTAGTAACCTCTTCCCCTTTTTGCTGTCTTATTGTGGCAATAGCATTCATTGAATACCCAAGAGATTCTTGCAGCTTCTCTATCCTGTCGTTATTGATGGGTGATATCATCTCTATCGAGCTAGCTTCTTTTTTCTTCATGCCTGCAATCATTCTAGACGTTGCCACCTACAATTTTTTTGGCGATCCCTGGCACCTTTTTGTTGTCGCTTTTTTCATAATAGATCCCCTTTATACAGAAAGTACATAATGGTATATACAACAGTCAAACTTTATCAAGAACCATGTTAATTTGGGCTATAATGGTGGATGGAGCCTGGCGGTGGTACATACACCAATTACGGTGTATGGCCTTTAGATTGGCCCGCCAGGCTCCTCTTCTTTACTGTCTAAAACAATCCAAAGAACAGTGCTGTCAGAGCTATCTTTGGAAGGCTATCATCGTCTCTAAGCTTGACTCTCTGTTCAGGTATCGGCCCAAAATGTTCACTAAGAGGGATGCCTTTGTTGAGACAATCAACCGTCTCATTGTATCGATCAACATGCATTCTAATAAATTCAAACATCATGTCGTCTCCTTAAAAGCCAGCACACCCCACCAGGTATGCCAGCCGCACTAATAGTCCAGTCCTACAAGGTACCGAACACCTAGAAAAACTGGCGCAGCCTGCCAGTAACGCCAGTCAAAAATCAAGAGCTACACTGCTCCTTCTTTTTTCTTCTTCCTTCTTGCGTTAATCCCTAATCCTCCTGCGCCAAGCAACACTGGCACTCCTGCAATCAACAA
>JBPCUG010000438.1:0-3351 GCA_051011275.1 Cyclobacteriaceae bacterium
TTTCGCAATGGAGAAAAAATCGGGGAAGTACGAAGGGACTTCCAAATGTTGGCCGTAGCTGGATGCGATTTTAGTGTGCCCCCACAAGTGTTCGCTGAAACTCCGGAAGGTGCAGTTATCATGGACGCTACGGATACGCTCAGATTTACCTTTGAAGATAGCAAATGCTTTAATCTGGTGGTAACCGACGAGGATCCCGATGAAAAAATCACTTTTGAGGCCATACCTATAAATTTCGAAGGAGTACTAGGCGATATTTTTCAGATGGGTAATGGATCAATTAGTGGTCTTAATGACACTTTAAGAGTAGAAGTTTGCCTTCCTGATTGCCCACCACGAAAAGATGGCCTGATGGTGGTAGATCTGCTAGCAAAAGACGATGCCTGTGCAGTGCCTTTAATAGATACTACACGACTGGTCATTGTTATCGAACCCCCTCCAAACACTCCTCCGGTTATTGAGCCGAAAGATGTAGTGCACGTGGTCAATACCGATTCCGAACTGTACGAACTGGTGATCAATGCCACTGATCTAGATGATGACGATCTTATTATCGACATCATACCGGACGGTTTCGATCCGGAAGAGTACGGGATGTCATTGGAAGAGCTTGCCAATGATCCCGGGGCATTAAGCTCACTCTTTACCTGGAATGCAGATTGCCGGACTACCAACCTACAAGACAAGAATGAGTTTGACCTCCTTATTGTGGTCGATGACAAGGACGAGTGCCTGTTTAGCGATCCGGATACCTTGAAGATGAAATTGGTCTTTGAGCTGCCTCCAAATACCCCACCAGAAATTTCTATTGAAGGCTTGCCGGGTAATAGTATTACCGTAGATGTGGGTACTCCAATTGACCTGAATCTTTTGGGATTCGATGCAGACGGCGATTCTGTATTTTTGGAATTGGTGCCGGGCGATACAGCGGCTATTCCAGGGGTAAATTTTGCCTCTGCTATGGGTATCGGGAACGTCAGTTCAAATTTCACCTGGTCGCCCACCTGCGATGAGCTTGCCGTGGCCGTAGGAGGGAAGTTTGATTTCAATTTTCTGGTGGCGGATGATCAATGCTTTGAGCAGGCCATCGATACGGTTACGCTCACTGTCAACATAAATAATCCTGAATTTAGTTTTGAAGGTTTTACACCTCCTAACGCTTTCTCTCCTTACAATGGTGATGACAAAAGTGAATATTGGGAAGTACCAAACATTCCTGAAGGAAATTGTGAGAACCAATACATTGGGATTGGTATTTATAATCGGTGGGGAAAAGAAGTTTTTGCTAGCGATCTGCTCGATTTTAGATGGGATGGGGGTGGTGCTCCTACCGGTGTTTACTACTATACCTTAAAGTACTCGAAGAGTGAGTTCAAAGGGATTATTTACTTGTTCGATGCCGACCCAGGTAACTTCTAAAATCCTAAACCAATCTTAAATCCGTTGTCCTGGAACTTACCATCAAGGAAGCTCGTGTAGAAGTCTATACGCAGGATTTTAAAAATGTGTTCCACGCCGGCGCCCATCTCCCAATAGCTGTTGGCAGTATCCGTATGAAGGTAATGGATCCCGGCTACTGCCTGTAGTTTTAGCTTGCGCATCAAGGGGATTTTATTGAAGATAAAGCCATTGAAATGATGCTCATAATGCCCTTGAAAATAAGTGTCATTGGTGCTGTACAAATAGTAATCCAGCAAATAGAAATTATTCATTTCGAACTCGGCTAAAAAAGTTTGATTGCCATTAAAATGCTGATAATCAATGAAAGACATGCTATCGGTATGAGTGAAGTGTCCCCACTCTAATAGGTACTTCCCTTTACCTAATAAGCCCATTTTTATTTCCTGATCCATCCTTAGAGATAGACGCCCAAAATTCACATCCGAGCCCAAAATATCAGGCAACGCGCTGCGGTAATTGATACTGAAGGCCGGCCAAGGAGTGTCTAGTAGAAATTTTCGATAAGGACGCAGAATGTACTCCTGTCCCGGTTGCCATCGCAAAGTTAGGTCAATGGTAAAAGCCTGGTGTTCTTCAAAACCGGTGTCTTCTAAACTGGCATTCATCGGTTCATTAGGTGTGAATGAACGCTCTTCGTGGTCGTTCAGTACAAAATTAGTAGTATTTTCAAGCGGATTTCTTTGCGCGTGTTCTACTCTTGATCCCAGCCTCAGCCCATTGACCAGCTCAATGTTATGGCCCAGTTTGACGAACCGCTTCTGAAAGATCTTTAAGATGTTTCGTTCTTTTAGTAACGTATAATAAGCGTTAGCAAATGGCGGGACCGGATCTTCCTGGTTAAACTGCGCTACCGATCGGCCGAAAGATATCCTGCCGCTGGCAAACCGCTTGGGGTTATAATAATAGATAGCCTCCAGTTGTGGGTTGAATTTCCGGTTGGAAAACCCATATCTAAGTTGGGGGATGAAGCGATAGAAGCGCCGATCCTCGTATCGCTTAGTATATACCATCCTCAAATTTGGGACCCAGCCTTCAACAGTATTGTACTGCAACAACTCCATCATCGAGGGGATATAGAAAGATTGCTTCTTAAAACTTTTTCGGAATGTTTTGCCGGTGAGCAATACATTGGTTATGGTCAATTGATTGCCCTCCCTATCCACAGAATCTTGGTAGTGCTCTGTTTCTTTGATCACTTGAATACTGTCTTTAGTGCGGTAATCCAGGGCCTCCAACTGGGTTAAAGGAATAGGTCGGATTTGCTGCCAATAAAGGGAGTCCTTCTTATTGGAGTTGGCTTCTACCTTCACTTTTTCCAGATTGAAGTAATTCTTTTCAAATGCTGGTTGCAGGTTGTACTGAGAATGCACACCCACAAAATAGCCACTGCCTTTAAGGCCAAAAGCTTCTAATTGGAATTGAAATTTTTGTGACAACATCATCCACAGCTCTTGTCCATTGTGGTTTACCGGTGTGAAGACTTGGTTAACCGTGAGGCTATCCACAAACTCAATCTGATTTTCTTTGGTCAGTAACAATTCAAGGCTATGAATGCGCCAGCTATCTTCAAGAATATAGATCCAGCCGCTAAACACCGGATCACTGTTCCGCTTTGGTATCACCTGTATCTTGTTTATGATCCGGTCATTTTCATTGATCACCCCAGCCAATTTATAGTCGTAGAAAAACAGGGCATTCTTAGCAATCGGAGAGACGAAACTTCGCTCACTCAAACCATCGGCATATAGTTGGTTCTGGTAAAAATTGATCAGCATATCAGAAGCTTGGTTGTAGCTGAAGGCCCGGTTGTCGCCGCTGGTTTTTGATGAGATGATCTTCTCCTTTACTTTTTCCGGCTGCTGAAAACTCAGCTCAGAAACGGATTCGGAG
>JBPCUG010000439.1:0-4098 GCA_051011275.1 Cyclobacteriaceae bacterium
GGCAAATATTTCTCCTATCCCCCAGTGAATGGGTACCTGGATCTCCGGGAAGCTATTTGTGATAAACTGGACCGAGAGAACGGCTTGAAATATCAGCCCGACCAGATCGTAGTATCCAACGGGGCCAAGCAATCCATCGCCAATGTTATGTTCAGCCTTGTAAATCCCGGAGATGAAGTGATCGTCTTCTCGCCATTCTGGGTAAGCTATCAGGCCATAATAGAACTGGCAGAAGGTGTGCCGGTATACATCGAGGGCACTATTGAAAATGATTTCATCGCCACCGCCGATCAACTGGCAGCTGCCATCACACCCCGTACCAAAGCTGTGATCTACTCCTCGCCTTCTAACCCAACCGGCGGCGTCTTCACCAGAGACGAAATGCAAGCTATGGCCAAGGTGCTATCGCCTCATCCTAATATTTATGTGATTGCCGATGAGATCTATGAACATATTAACTATACCGGTGAGCACGTGAGCATGGCATCCTTTCCCGAAATGTATGACCAGACCATTACCGTTAATGGTTTTGCCAAAGGCTTTGCTATGACTGGCTGGCGCGTAGGATATATCGCCGCTCCAAAGTGGATTGCTAAAGGATGTGCTAAAATGCAAGGGCAGATCACTTCGGCCAATTGCTCTATCGCCCAACGAGCCGCCTACACCGCTTTGACCGAAAGCATGGAGCCAACTTACGAGATGGCCAAAGAATATTTACATCGCCGTGACTTCGTGTATGAACTTCTGAAGGAGATCCCCGGGCTGCAAACCAACTTACCCAAAGGGGCATTCTATTTCTTCCCCGACGTAAGCAGCTATTTCGGCAAATCGGATGGTACCACCACAGTGGAAAATGCCGATGATCTATGTATGTATATCCTGGATGAGGCTCAAGTCGCATTGGTGACCGGTTCCGCTTTTGGAGCGCCCAACTGCGTGCGTATTTCATATGCTGCCTCGGAAGAGAATCTGAGGCTGGCGCTGAAAAGGATTAAGGAAGTGTTAGGGAGATTGCAATAGATGATCAGGTCATTGGATGCTATAGTTTACCAAGTTTCCATACCAGGTCCTTATATTTTAGATCAGGCTTGATCAAATCCAATCCGGATAAAGTGGTGATCACTTTTTTCAATGTCTTTTTTTCCAGGTCTATTTTTTCTGTCCAACTTACGGAGTCCAGCCATATCTCCACATCCTCTTCCATAAGATGGTAGTGGTTTGCGATAATTGCACTACGCATAGGATCTATGTATAGTTTAGCTGCGGTTTTAAACACTTTTTTAACAGTCTGATAGATGGCTTTCTCTTTTTGTTCCAGCGCTTTTTGAGAGGCGCAGATCACGAAGCAATCAAAAGGTGTGGGGCATTCGTCAATACGCCTGAACTCTCCATTATCTACATAAGGTTTAGTGGTGAACTTTTCCCATAAGAATATCTCGGCCTTTTTTTCTTTGAGGGCCTGTCTGGCCCCGTCGAGGTTTCCTACTAACTCAAAACGAAGTGCTGAAAGGGGCCAGTCTCTACTCTTTGCGTCAACGAAAGACATCAGGTGAGATCCGGAACCGTAGCGGCTGATCGCATACCGCTGTCCTTTTACTTCGTTCATCGTCTGGAAAGGTGAATCCGCCGGCACATGGATGCCCCAAACCAAAGGCGAACTGACATAAAAACTAATGATCTTGAAGCTGCCTCTCTTATCAATTCCACTTACTGCTCCTTCAGTAAGAAGCATAGCCAGGTCCACTTGATTATTGTTCAATGCTTCCACCATGGCTCCGGTGCCTCCGGAAAAGTCGGTCCAAGAGGCAGCTATCTCTTTCTCGGCCAATTTACCCGATTGCAATAACAAGTGCCACGGCATATTGAAATGCTCCGGTACTCCGCCAATTTTGAGTTCGATCATAACAATGTAATTTCAACTTTCGAAAATAATTGATGGAGAGGAATAAACCATAATAGCTGCGAGCTTTGAGCCTCGAGCCTTGAGTAAATCGCTGCATTCTAATATTCCACTATCGCAACACTCCATTTAATTTTATTCCTTACTTTAGTAGCCAAATGAACGACACGCCGCAAGTAAACATCACCCAGTCAGTAGCCATTCTTATTGATGGTAATAACATTGAAAGAAGTATCTATAAGATCGTAAAGGGAAAAAACGCCATGCTCAACTTTGACCTGGTGATCCCCAAGCTGCTTGATGGCAGAGGGTTGAGCCGACTAATCTATTTTCGAGAGGGCAAGTCTATTTCATCTAAACTGGCCGATAGACTGCTGGCGCACTACCATGGCTCTGTTGTACCGTGTCACAAGTCGGCCGATATCCCTCTTACCATTAAAGCCACTCAAACAGCCAACAAGGTTGACACGATTATTGTGCTGTCTGGCGATTCAGATTATGTAGAACTCGTACGTCATTTAAAGAACGAAGGAGTACGAGTGGAAATCGCCGCAGTAGCTGAAACAACCGCAGCTATCTTAATGGAGGAGGCTGATCTGTTTGTACCCATTGTGGCCGAGGACTGTTACATAGCAGCACCTAAAAAAGTCGCACGCCGAAAAGCAAGTCCGAAAAAGAAAAAGAAATCTAGCTAGGAAACCATTTCGCTGCTGTGGGTTTTGACGGCCTCCACAAAGTACTTCACCTTTTCCGGATCGGTATCGGGGTAAACACCATGACCGAGATTGGCAATGTGCCTTCCAGGCCCGAAGGCTTCCAACATTTCTCGGGTAGCTTTTTCTATTTCCTTGGCAGAGCCGTACAAAGCGCAAGGATCTAAATTGCCTTGTAGTGTCTTGTTCCCACCGATCAATTGTCTTGATTTACTTATATCCATATTCCAATCAAGGCCTATGGTTTCGCAATCAAGTTGCCCAAGTTCTTGTAGAGCGAAGTATGCACCCTTAGCAAAAACCGTAACTGGGACCTCCTCAATCGCACTGCAGATTTGCGAAATATACTTTAGGGAAAACTCTAGATAATGATCGGCAGGAAGCACCCCAGCCCAGGAATCAAACAATTGCACTAAATCAGCCCCGGAAGCAATTTGTGCCTTTAAATAGGCTATTGTGCTATCAGTAAGCTTCTGCAGCAATTGATGAGAAAGCATGGGTTCAGTATATAGCATTCGCCGAGCTTTGGAAAATGTCTTGCTGCCATTACCTTCCACCATATAGCAAAAAAGTGTCCAAGGTGCACCGGCAAAGCCTATTAACGGCACCCTGGCATCCAGCTCCCTTTTGGTAAGCTTGATAGCTTCCAGCACATAGCTTAGGTCCTCTTCTGGTTGAGCAATTTGCAGTGCCTTGACGTCAACCAGTGACTGGATAGTCCTAGGAAAATAAGGACCCTGTTTTTCCACCATTTCATACGGCAAGCCCATAGCCTCCGGTACCACCAGAATATCGGAAAAAATAATAGCAGCATCTACCTTCAATATATCAACCGGTTGAATAGTGACCTCTGCCGCCAAAGCTGGGGTCTCCACCAATTCCTTAAACCCTGAAAGACTATTGCGGATGGCTCGATATTCGGGAAGGATCCTTCCTGCTTGTCTCATTAACCAAACCGGGGTTCGCTTAGTGGGCTCACCCTTAGCCGCTCTCAACAGAAGGTCATTTTTTAATTGCATCCCCAAAGATATATGCATAAAACGAATATTCTTAGCTTAACCAGGGATTTGGGTGGAAGTGATATAATAAACGGGATCATAAGAAAAAGCACTATCTTTAATAAACACATTACCCGAAAAATATGAGTTTTCTATTCGAAAGTTTTGACGGCTGGAAAGCGTACGCTGAAAAGAAAAAGGAGTCTCTTTTTACTACCGTGATCGCCTATGAATGCGAGCAAAAGAATGCACAAGAGTCGGACATCTGGGATGGATTGGCCAAAGCATATACCGTTATGAAGGAAGCTGTTGAGTCGGGACTGAAAGAGGAAATGGTTTCGAAGTCGGGCATGATCAACAATGGGGCCAAGAAAGTGTATCGGCATCCTATATCCATCTTATCACCAGAATTTCAAAAGTTGGTGGCAAGGTCACTGGCTGCCAAGGAGGTGAACTCCTGTATGGGCAGGGTCGTTGCCGCTCCTAC
>JBPCUG010000440.1:0-2685 GCA_051011275.1 Cyclobacteriaceae bacterium
TAATAGCAAGCTCATCTGGCAAATTATGTTTATGACCTTTAAAGATCTCTATTAAATTCATTCTCTATTAAATTCATATTGAAGAAATATTGGGTTTTTTGCATGGATAGGGTGCAGTTGCCCCCGAATACGCCAGGTAACGTATTGAGCAGCTTCCCTAAAAGACATAGCGCCAGCTGAAATAATCACTTTATTATTGTCGATCATACCTGAGGTGTCTAAGGCTCAACTTGTCTTTTTATCGATTTTAGGATCTCCTTTCTTATCCAGCCACTGAAAGGCTCAATCAGTAGCCAATATAATCTAAACTTTCTTCTTGATCGACCATTGGGGCACAAGACTCTGGTTTCAGTGATAAGCTTGGTCTGGCTTTTCGATAGCGCCTCCAGTTCAAAGCTCCAGGTGGCCAAGGCCTGATCCTCCCAGTTTTTGGCAGTGAACTCGTTTGGCTCGAATTTCTGAAGACTGCCATGCATGGTCCAAAACTTGCCGATCAAACCCAGGATTAAAGCCTGTGGTGGCCGTTGTTCAAGTAGGACAAAACCCATATTCCGCAGGCCTATCATACTCATACCGGAAGGCACAGGAATGCCACGCAATTTGAAAAGCCAGTAGATCAATTTTGATTGACTAAAGTCGAGATACTCCAACTTTGGATAAATCTTGCTGGGATCGGACTCAATAGTAATATGGTATGCTTTGCTAACGTCGGCTTGAGGAAGGTATTGATCCTGGATCATGAAAAAAGTAACGGAAGATGATTAGGGCTAGTTGTCCCTTTTTTCAAAATCTTCGTTTTGCTTGTCATTGATCCTCTTGACCACCAGATAAATAATGGCAGCCAAAACGAGGAGACAACCTAAAAAATAAGCGACAGCAACTATACCAATGCCCATAATTTCTTACCCTAACTTAACAGCAGTACCATATACCAATATCTCGGAGGCTCCTTGCATGATCATTGAGGTATGCATTCGAACGTTGACCACTGCATCCGCACCTAACTTCTGCGCATCCGCTGCCATTCGTTGCATTGCTTGTTCTCTGGCTTCTGCCTGTAGCTTGGTATACTCGCTGATCTCACCACCAACTATATTTTTAAGGCCAGCGAAAAAGTCCCTTCCAATATTGCGGGCTCTTACCGTAGATCCTCGGGCCACTGCTAAGATTTCAGTAATTTGTTTATTTGGGATTGTGTCAGTCGTGGTAATAATCATATCGTAATTTTTTAGCTCATTAAGTTATCAAACTTTTCCGAAATCCTTGGATAGCGCACTTGGTAATATTCGTTATATTGCTTTGGAAATATGGCTAAAACGAAAACCACTTTTTACTGTCAAAGTTGTGGCGCCCATTCGCCTAAGTGGCAAGGGCAATGCCCTTCTTGTGATGAATGGAATACCTTGGTTGAGGAGGTTGTAGTCAAGCCTAGTGCAAACGATCCTTCATGGCAGACTGGCAATGGTGCTTCGTCAGTTGCGGTGCAGGCAAAGGCACTTTCTCAGGTGGACCACAAGGAAGAACCAAGGTTATCTTGCCCCGACATAGAGTTAAGCCGTGTTCTGGGCGGAGGTATCGTTCCTGGTTCAATGGTTTTAATAGGTGGCGAACCAGGCATTGGTAAATCCACTTTGTTGCTGCAGGTAGCTTTACAACTTTCTCCATTGAAAATACTCTACGTTTCGGGTGAAGAAAGCGAACGGCAATTAAAGATGCGCGCCGATCGATTAGGTAAGCCCTCTGAATCCTGTTTTGTGCTCACCGAAACTTCTACACAAAAAGTTTTTAAGCAAATAGAAAAAGTAAAACCCCAATTGGTAGTTATTGACTCTATTCAAACCTTGCATTCTGCTAATATCGATTCAGCTGCAGGTAGTGTTTCGCAGATCAGGCAAAGCACTGCTGAGCTGATCAAGTTTGCAAAAGAAACCGGTACCCCGGTTTTCCTTATCGGCCATATTACTAAAGAAGGTACCATTGCAGGTCCCAAGCTTTTGGAGCATATGGTAGATACGGTGCTACAGTTTGAAGGAGATCGCCACCTAGCTTATCGGATTCTACGAACTACTAAAAACAGATTTGGCTCAACCGCAGAGCTGGGCATCTATGAAATGAGAGGAGACGGACTTAGGGAGGTAAGCAATCCTTCGGAGATCTTGCTTTCCCAAAGGGAAGAAGACTTGAGTGGTGTTAGCATCGGAGCTACTTTAGAAGGAAACCGGCCCTTGTTGATCGAAGTACAAGCATTAGTCAGTCCGGCTGCATATGGCACCCCGCAACGCAGTACGACGGGCTATGATGCGAAAAGGTTGAACATGTTGCTGGCAGTATTGGAAAAACGAGGGGGCTTCCGTTTTGGGAATCAAGATGTGTTCCTCAACATAGCAGGAGGGTTGAAAGTAGCCGACCCGGCATTGGATCTGGCTGTATGTGCTGCTTTAGTGTCTTCGTTAGAGGAGATAGCAATATCAGGAAAAATTGCTTTTGCCGCGGAGGTTGGTTTAGGAGGGGAAGTAAGGGCTGTCAATCGGATTGACAACCGAATAGCCGAAGCAGAAAAACTTGGGTTTCGGCAAATCTTTATTTCAAAGTATCAAACCAAAGGACTCAAGCAATCAAAGATCCAGGTCGCGGCTTTTGGTCGTTGGGAAGAGGTGATCAGGGAACTGTTCGGTTAAAGCTAAT
>JBPCUG010000441.1:0-16822 GCA_051011275.1 Cyclobacteriaceae bacterium
GCTTACGCTTGGCCTTTGACACCATTCTGGGGACAGTTACCTGCAAATGGTCGGTAACCCTGGCTCGTAGGGCCTTAGTTTTTTCTATAGTCTTGGCTTTGGCAATGCGCAACTTGATATCGAAAACCCTATCCGCTTTTGTCAGAGCAAAAATGCCTTCGTTGAAAGCTGTGATAGAGTCACTGATTGCAGCTACAACTTGCTGATGCATCTCTCGAAGCTCTTTTCTGATATCATCAATTCTTGTTGCCGCCCGATCGATCCCTTCCTTGCCAATAGTTATAGGATCTTCTTCACTTTCTTCATCTTCCAATGATGCCAAAGCAGTCGCTAAGTTAAAGTCAGTGATCTGCTCGATCTCCATTAAATTCTGTTGGATCTCATCGATTTGATGGATCAGCTCACTTTTCAGTTTTTTTGTTACCGACAGAAAATTAGGAAGTGTTTCAAATGAGATTAATTCCTGAGGAGCTATGTGATCAATCTCAGAAGTTCTAGTGGGAAGGTCAAACTGAAGGTTTTTTACCATCGCCCTTTTTTCTGAAAGCCGATCTACCTGCTTCCTTACGCGTACCTCGATATTGTCAATTTGTGCTGGCAGGTTTTGGTCTAAAAGAGCTTTAATGGCTTGTGGTATGAGACGACTTTTCAGGTTTTTGAAACATTCGTATTTTTGTTGCTGAATGAATTTGGGGAGCTCTTCCGTGGTTCCTGAAAAATTTTCCAGGTCGGCCTTTACCTGGCAAAGAAATTCATAGACTTCTCCTATTTGATCATTGATCTTTTCCTTTATTTTCTTGCCAAATTTTTGATCTAGCAAATAATATTGCTCAAGTGTGCCATAACGTAGTTGGTATAATTCTTGATCGAGACTGTAATGCTCATCTTGCACAAAGAAGGTGTTATGCCAGCCTTTGCTGAACTGCTGGTATTTCTGCCTTAAGCCCTCATGTTTTCGTTGGACTTTTTCGAGATTAAATCTCTTTTTGGAAAGTTCAATGGTTCCAACTTTATGGTAAGCCTCTATATAATCCTGGAAGCCAGCTGCAAATATTTCCTTAGCTCGTTTTTCAATATCTGTTTTCGAATGGGCTACTTCCTGCAGGATAGCATCTGTAGTTGTCTTGAAATCTATTGGAGGGGGTACACTGGCTACATGATCATTAGCAGCGTTGATAGATTCAATAAATTGGCGGTCTATTTTCTCGTCAAGGTACCAAAGTGATTCTGAAGCGGTAGCTATCTTCGCGTAGATCAGCTCAAGAAGCGGCATCATTGCAGCAGCCATTTGATCTCTAAGATAATATGCCTGTAGCCCTTGTAGAGGCACATTTCGCTGCCATTGCTTGGGATATTTATTGGGCTTGCCAACCAAGCGACGAAAGAAATTAACCAGATTCCGAGGCAAAATAAATAGGTAAAAAGCAAGATTCTTACCCCTTTTGGCCATCTTGATCCAAAAACTGTCATCAATTTGACCTTGAAATCGCTCGGGATCCTGTGGTTCCTGGACGGTTACTTCCTTACTTTCAATATACTGATTGATCTGATTGATGAACTGCTTAAAATCCTGATCAAATTCGGCTATTTCTTCCGGATCAGGAGTAGCGGCCACTGCAGAAAGGATATCGCTTTTCAAGGCCCTGGTGATACGGACATATCTCAAATTATTCCACTGTTCCTTGGATTGAGAGGCTTCATCAAGGTTTTGATAGTACTTTTCGATAATATCATTTACCTGCTTCACTAACCCAACCAGATGGTCCAATTTACCGCAAAGCACTGGTAAGAACTGGTCCTTAAAGTAAGGCCAAATGGCATTCTCAGTATGATTAAAATGATCGCCCATCAAAGAACAGGGACGTTATGCACCTGAATCTCAAATTTATCCTACTAATCAGGGTTTTACCAACGAGAAAAGCCCAAAATAGTACATTTATGGAAGGTGCCTTTGTTTTTGACTAAATCCCAACTATCAACCCGGCGGTAAGCCTAAAGGTGGACTATGACTTCATAATATCTTACTATTATTCTTCTGAGTCTAAATGCGTGGAGAAATCATCTAAGATTGGACCCGCGGCCAAGCTGACATCAGTAGGTGCCTCTTCCTCAGCTTTTGCCAGTTGGGATTTATTCTTGATCAACCCATACATCATCACCAGACTGCTTACAAGAATTACCAACAATAACGTCCCTTCACTAAACCCAGGGATGTTTAGTTCCGGAGGGATTTTGTAAAACAGAAGTATAGTGATCAAACCACGAGGAGCAATGTATAGTGCCGGCTCCAATTGTTTCGGTGTCACTACCTTGAGCGCGATAAAACGAAGTAGGTAAATGAAGGCTAGTGCAAGCAAAGCAATCAGAAAAACGGAAGCTGTATTGAAACCATCTAGTGTGATGGACATGCCAAAAACTATAAAGAAAAAAGTGCGTATCAAAAACGATGTTTCTAGTGTGATCAGTTTCAATTCGCTTAGAAGAGTGTGAAAAGCTTTGGGTAGTATGTAGGCTCTCAACGGGCCCCGAAAAAAAAGTTTGTGGTTATTGATCATCAGGCCGAAAGCGAGTATAAAGATCAGCGAAGATAAGTGAAACAATTGTCCCACTGCATATAGCAATAAGAGCGTAGCAATTGGTAAAAATAGTTTCACTTCAGCGTCTATCTGTTGAATTAATATGATTATGATATATCCGAATACTATTGCGATCAATAAAGTCAATAATATATTACCTGCAACATTCACACTGATTTCAGCGGCCCCGGAAAATTTGGCTGAGTCCAACAGAAAGTTGAAAAACATAATACCGGCGATGTCAGAAAAAGCCGATTCAAAGACCAGAAATTCCTTTTTGCCTTCTGTCAAATTAGCTACACTGGGAATGATGATGGCACTACTCATAATTGCTATGGGTATGGCATACACCATTGCTGTAAAGGAGGAGATGTCATAAAAGAATCGAAGTACCATAGCAATGGCAAACGAGGTAAGCGCCAGAAGGGCCAGAGCGATAAAGAAAGACCTTGTAATCAATCCGGCTTTCTCTCTGTCTAAGTGAAGATCAAGAGCTGCTTCTAAAACGATCATTATCAATCCCACAGTACCCAATATCTTTAATGGCTCGGTTAGCTCATTTCCCAAGTTTATAAAAAGACTTAGAACAAACCCGGTGACAATTAACATCAGTACAGATGGAATATTGGTTTTGCGAGCCAGCGCATTAAAACCGTAAGAGAATATGATGATAAGAGAGACTCCAATCACCACCCAGTAAACATTAAATGCAGGCATCAGTATGTTGTTAGGTGAACTAAGTATAACAAAAATCCGGGCATAAAACTAAATGCAAGGTTTAAGAACGTTTCCAGAAATAAGGGGTGAATAAAATCAAAACAGTAAATAATTCCAGCCTTCCCAAAAGCATCAGAAAAGATAAAAACCACTTCCCTCCAGATGGCATATCAGCAAAATTGTCTAAAGGACCCACCGCGCCAATGCCAGGCCCAATGTTTCCCAGCGAAGTAGCTACGGCTCCTAATGAAGTAAGCACGTCCTCACCTAACATTCCCATCACTACCGTACTTACAACAGTAACGGTAATATATATCATGATGAAGGCAAGTACGTTGAATGTTATATCCTGGCTTACTGCTCGTTGATTTAACCTTACAGGGATTATTGCAGAGGGGTGTAATTGCCTTTTCAATTCAAGGATCCCATTCTTAAGGAGAAGAATGTGCCTTACTATTTTCACCCCGCCGGCAGTGGAACCGGCTGATCCTCCTAGAAACATCATCATAAAAAATAATATTGTTACTCCGGGAACCCAACTGGTATAATCCGCTGAGACAAAACCCGTAGTGGTGATAATAGATACCACCTGAAACAAAGCATCCCTAAATGATTCTTCTATCGAACTGCCGACTACTAGATAGATGACCAGTCCAATGGCCAGAGACAATAATCCTACCAACTTCAGATATACACGGAACTCCTCATTTTGCCAGATCTTTTTGAAGTTGCCTTTGAACCCGAAGTAAGTGAGGGTAAAGTTAGTGCCTGCCAGAAACATAAAAACAATCACTATATACTGAACGGTAGGACCATAAAAGGCCATGCTATCCTGTTTTGTTGAAAAGCCACCGGTAGCCATAGTGGTCAGAGCATGATTCATAGCATCAAAGTAAGTCATGCCAGCCAGCCTAAGCAGCACAAACTCCGAAAAAGTTAATCCAAAGTAAATGAGCCATAGTCGTTTTGCTGTTTGTGCGATGCGCGGCTGTAACTTATCTGGTTTTAATCCCGGTGCCTCAGCAATAAAAAGCTGCATTCCTCCAATACCCAATAAAGGCAGAATGGCAACCGCCAAAACAATAATGCCCATTCCCCCAATCCATTGGGTGAGACTACGCCAAAAAAGTATGCCTTTGGGCAATGATTCAATATCATTTAAAACCGAAGCTCCGGTAGTGGTGAAACCGGAAATGGTTTCAAAAAAAGCGTTGGTAAAATCAGGAATAGCGCCACTTAATATATATGGCAGTGTACCAAACAATGACATAGTGAGCCATCCAAGAGACACGATTAGATAACCGTCCCTTTTGCGTAATTCTTTTCCTGCTTTTCGGGTGGCATACCAAAGCAGCAAGCCTACAACTACGGTGATTAATCCAGAGACAAGGATCGGTATAAGCCCACCTTCCCCGAAGAATATCGAGACTGGTAAACAAAGTAAAATGAAGCCCCCGTTTATAATCAGGAGTAACCCCAGAATATTGCTTATGATTTTAAAATTGAACCTCATTTGATCGGTTATCTTAAAATCACCTCTTATTTAAAAAACTTCTCTACCTGAGGGATACACTCAGAACGACTTAGGACGACGACCCGGTCCTTGGGCTGAAAAACGAAATTTCCGGTGGTGGTATGGCCGACACCTCTGCGAATAACTCCACCGAGTATGGCGTCTTTTGGAAAATCAAGCTCCTTTACTTCTTTCTCATTGAGCTTAGACTTTTCTGAAACTTCGAATTCCAGGATCTCTGCATCCACGCCGTGAAGACTGGTAAGGTCCAGCACTTCTCCCTGCCGGATATATCTAAAAATGAAATTTGCTGCGATCAATTTTTTATTGATCATGGTATCCACCCCTACATTTTGGGATAGGTGGATGTACTCTATATTTTCTACTAAAGCTATCGTCTTAGGAACACCTTCTTTTTTAGCCAGCAAGCACGAAATGATATTGGTTTCGGAGTTTCCGGTCACTGCTATGAACGCATCCATATTTGCGATCCCTTCTGACTTAAGAAGTTCCACATCACTGCCTTCGCCATTGATAATCAGAGTTCCTTCTAGCTGATCAGCAAGATCAAAACATTTTTCCTTTTCTCTTTCGATCAGTTTGGTGTTGTACTTAATGTTGAGTTTTCTGGCAGTATGAAATCCAACTCTGCTTCCACCCAATACCATTACATTTTTGATTTGCTTACTTTTCTTTCCGGTGAAATCAAGTACTCTTTGCATGCCATTTGGTTGGGTAATAAAGTAGGCGTGATCCCCAAGCTTAAAGAAATTATTACCACGTGGAATGATAGTTTCATTTTCACGGAGTATGGCCACAGTAATAAAGTCATTTTCTGGGTTGAAGTGGGCCAATTCCGAAATTGACTTGTCTACTAGCTGACTTTCCTGGTCAATTTGGATTCCAATAAGAGAGAGCCGGCCACTATCAAAATCGAAGGTATCGGTGGAAACCGTTTCTCGAAGCAGTCGCTTTATCTCCCTTGCGGCTAATGATTCAGGAGAGATCAGTTCATCGATTCCCATGTTTTTAAGTGAGGTTCGTTCTTTCTTCAGCAAAAACTCTACATTGCTGATGCGGGCCACTGTTCTTTTGGCACCAAGGTTTTTGCCTATCATAGCAGTGGCTAGATTGGCTTCTTCTGATGAAGTAACCGCGATTAGTAGATCGGCTTTAGATACTCCTGCATCCTCTAAGACACTAAAATGAGCAGCATTGCCCTTGTAGACAGCAAGATCAAGTGAATTCGAAACCTGGTTCAGCTTTTCCTTGTCGGTATCGATTAATGTAATATCGTGTTTTTCGTAAGCCAGCAACTTGGCTAAGTGGAACCCTACTTCTCCAGCGCCAGCAATAAGAATACGCATAACAATAACTTGATAATCGGGGGCGAAAGATACGTAAAAGACATAAAAAAACTCCCGAAATTCGGAAGTCAAAGTACACAGGAAGGGTTTAGATGTTATTTAATAGTTACCAGTTTCATCGTCTTCATTATTCTCTTCTTCCTGGTTATCAATTACTTCCTGATCGAATAATTCATCCGAGCGGTCAAACTCATCCTCCGCCATAATCTTATTTGTGGGCATAGGAGTATCATTATGATACTGATCTTCTACATTTTTAAGGAGAGCTTTGGTCTGTTGAACATGTTGGTCAAGGCTGGATATCTTACCTTGAAGCTCAGGAATAGAGCTGGTGAGTTCCGCTATTTCGGCCAGGTTTTGTTCATTCTTGCGCTCCATGTTGCTGCGTTTAGTGGGATTTGACTCTGTGGTAAGCTTATTGTTATTCTTATCGATCTGCTTGCGCATGTTTGAGATTGATCGCTCGGCCTTACTGATCTCTTTATTGTAGCCATTGATCAGTTTAAGATCTTTCTCTGCAATTGCCGTATAATATTCACTATAGTGATACCTCAAAAAGTCTCTAGTGAGCAATCGCATTTGTTCCATGCCGTCAGCGTATTCCTCGGGGTTGATCCAAATATCATATCCAAGAAGAAAACCGATTGCAGCCTTGGTGTCTGAACCATCCGTGTAGAATTGCAACCAAAGGTCGCCTCTTTTGTCAGAGATGCGATTGAGGCTAATTTTTTCTGCCTTCGCTGCAGTTTTCCCTTCATTCTTTACTTTGTGATCAAACTCTTTCTTAATAAAATCACCAAAGCTCTTTTTATATACATCCGATTCATCGTTGAGGGTAGCCACCCATCCATCAATTACGACGTCTGTAACCGGCACTTTCTTACTTACCACGGTCATATCTTGACCAACTAGTTTTCCACAAAAGCCCGCAATAATAAGTGCCAGAAGTAAATTTTTCATGATGTGTCTGTTCTGCTTTACTACCTTAAGTTAAGTAAATTATTTGTGATTTTTGACAACTTGAATGTCATCGCAAGAAATAAAACTGCTTCTCAATTCTCGGGCAATCTCTTTTCTCCGTTGAATCATCTTTTGGATTACTGGGTTGTAGAACACAAGGGTTGTAGGATCAGGTAGATCCCTTTCCTTGGGCTCAATGGGTTGCTCTTCCTCTTTATTGGTTTGCTCTGATAGGTTCATTATTTGAATTTTTCAACTTGCTCTGAAACTAATTTTTGTGCCGGGATGACGAAGTCGCTCTCAGGTGTTTTCACAGTTACTGAGATGTTATCTATTTTGATGATCTCACCTCGTATGTTGCCGATCTTCACATGATCACCAACTTCAAAATTTTTCTTACCGTAGATAGAAGATAAAATGTTAGTCAAAATGTCCCTGGAGCCTAAACCAAACGAGATGGTAAAGGCCAACATGACAGCACCCAAGATCATGGTCACGTTGGAAGTGATCATGGTAGTATCCATTCCCGCTTGATTAAGAGCAGTTACGGCAATAAAGATTAGCAGAATATAAAATACGGCATTACTCACTACTGATGCCGATGAAACTTCCAATGTATGAAGGGTTGTATGCACCAACCCTTTGATAAGGTTGGCAATATAAAATCCTAGCAAAAAGATCACTAACGCACTAAGAAGTTTGGGGAGATAGGCAATAAGGCCGGCAATCATAGCCGAAACCTCCGGCCATCCCATGGTATCCGTAGCAGTAATGATAAAAATTAATAACAGGATCCAGTAAACAAACTTGGAAATGATCTTAACCCCATCTATTTCGAAAGAGGAATTTTTGATCATTGGTATTTCATTTAGCTTTTTTATCGCATTATTCAACTTAATGGCCTTTAATATTTTGGCAACTACATATGATGCAATCTTAGCTATTAGCCAACCAATCAATAAAAGGACAATTGCGCCTAAAATCTTTGGAATCGCCCCTCCAATCATTTGCATGGTGGTTTTTAAAGAAGATATAGCCAACTCACTAAATTGATTTAATGCATCCATGATGTTTTCAAGTTTATGTTTAGACGACAGATGTATAGCCAGGTCACATCTGTTCCTTATTTATTTTGATATCTACATCCAGTAAGGCGGTAACGGTTTTGCCGCTTTGAACCACAAACAGTTCTGAGACATTCATTATCATCTTGGCAAAGTCAATGCTACGCATTACTTTTTCCTCCAATCTTTCGGGAAGTTTCTCTTCCGGAGTCAGTTTTTTAAAGTTATTTTCCATGCTTACACCTCCATTTCCATTTCTTTAGACATCATTACAACTTTCTCCTTAGCCCTTTTTAAGCGCATTTTAATGGCGCTTTCAGATAACTGAGTGATTTCCATAATTTCATTTTTAATAGAAAATTCGTCTTGGTATTTCATTAAAAGCAAAGCCTTTTCCTCCGGATTGAGCCTATCTAACAGCTGCTTAAGCTGAGCAACTCTTATTTCTATCATTTCCTGATCGGAAGGCTCATCGGCATAGGCCTTTTCTTCCTGCGCATATTCCATTTTATTCTTAACTGCTCGGTCCTCCTTTCTCTTAAAATCGACACAATAGTTATAAGTGAGCGAGTATAACCAAGTCGAAAATTTAGAGGTAAAATTAAATTTCCCCAGGCTAAGAAAAGTCTTCAAAAGGATATCATGAGCTAAATCTTCAGCCGCCTGAACGTCCTTTGTAAAGCCAATACACTTGTGGTACACCTTTTCTGCATACCGGGCGTATACTATCCTAAAAAGCTCCGAGTCTTTTTCGGTTACTATTTTTTGTACGATCTCCTCATCACTGAGGTGTGAAAGGTCATTTTCCACCTAAGCAGGACTTTATTAAAAGTAGCTTATCCAGAATATGCCGCTACTTCCCTTGAGCTATAACTGGCAATTTTGGTTTGCTATCCAAGTCTCAAAAGCCAAAGAGATCGTGCCTCGCACTCGATCAATCTGTTTCGATTCTTTGGTTGTTTTTGTATTGAGACGACTCAAGCTAGAACAGGTCACATAATTGAACTAAAAATGAGACTACTCAATTAATTTACTTTGAGATGAGTTTACAAATAATACATTCCCAATCGCATCATAACCAAGATATATTTGGGCACCCATTTGTTTTAATGCCTCCCCTCGAAAACCGACTACTGTCAGATCCGCATCCTTCGATTTCTTATTAATCACATCCTTTTTTCCAACGTCCGGTTTCAAAGTGATCAACTCAATGTTATTCATAGAAATAGGCAGCCTTCCGGTCTTTATAAGTGTGATTAGCTGGGACTTTTGCTCTGCGATCTCAGTCTCAGGAAAAATGGCAAAAATCTTGATCTGCGCCCTTTTCCAATCAGGGTGCCCAAGAATGATGTATCCCAATAATATCATTAGGCTGGCATTGGTAAAATCATTCTGTGTGATCCAAATATGTATCTCACGGTGATTGGCAAAACCCTTTTCAGATGTAGCCAGTACAATGGTATCAACATCCCCAGCCTTGACCAAGGTAAAGTTCTCGATGATCTCCTTCAGATGATCGGGCTCTGCTTTGGAGAATTCGAAGAGGAACATATTTACTTCTTTACCGGAGATACTGGGGAGCTGCAGGGCCTGGGCAATGGCACTAGTGTACGAGGGGGAGATCATCGTGTCGATGTACACATTGCTCTTTTTCGAGCGGGCAATATTTATCATTCTGTTGAGGTCATCCTGAGCCGCCTGATTTGATTCTTTGGAAAAATAGCCGTGAATAAAGTGAATGTAAGTACCAAACCCATAACGGTGGGAAAGCCAATTCATCAATTCGTAGGCCGCAGGCCGGCTGAATGAATCCTCTGAGATGCAAATTACTGAAGGCCTCCAACTTTTGACCTCGTCCTTTTCCGTCTTTTGAAGGAACACCTGTAGCCGTCTGCTGAATTGAAAGATGACCCCCTGAAAGATCTTGGCCATTCCTGCTTTACTGCCTTTAGTTTTTGTTATAGCAAAATATATAACAGCCATCGCAATGAGGGCAATCAAGGCATAGCCAGTATTCATCTTAAACATCAAATAGAAACAAAGCACTGCGCCTAATAAAGATATGTACCAGCGAGATTTAAATGCTGGACGGTAGGAGGGGTCAGCAGCAAAGTGCTGAAAGAATGAGATAGTACATAAGGCACCATAGGTGACCATAAAGAACATGGAGATAATTCCTGCTACAAAGTTTACATCGCCGATGCTAACAAAGACCAAAGCGATAATAACGGTGATCAAAGTGGCATTTACCGGTTCTTTGATCACGGAATGCATATGGGCCATCCAACGATTACCTTTGCCAAGCGGTAGTACTTTGTCACCAGCCAAAGCTTGTAATGTGCGTGGAGCAACCATGATAGAGCCCAAAGCAGAAGAAATAGTGGCTGCTGCTAATCCGATAGGAATAATCGCGGGCCAAAGGGCCACTTCTGACATGACCAGAGGATTGTTTACGAGTTGCTCCTCACTGGCAGAGGTAGCTAGTTTGTAGGCAATTAGTATATAGATCACCATACCGGTGAAAGTAGCCATGATGGTTCCCCAAGGAATGGATTTACTTGGATCTTTTAGATCTCCAGAGAGCCCTACTCCTGCGGTCATACCGGTAAATCCCGGGAAAACGATGGCAAAGACCAGAAAGAAGTCCTCTTTATTTTGAAAGCTACCCAGTAAGTTTGAGGAGACCGTGTCTGCAGTCTCTGCTGGCTTTCCCAGAAAAAACAGTAGCAGAGATAAAAACAAAGTAATAACCACCACATACAAGACCTTCATGCCCAGATTAGAGCCTTTTGATAACATTAGCCAACTTAAAAATATCAACGCTGGTAAACTTATAATCCTTTTATCGCTCAGCTGCCAATCGAGTTGGCTATTGATCCAGTCGTAGAGTGGATTGAATGATTCCGCGAAGGCGATCACATAGAAGGCTACACTGATCGCCTGCGAAAAGAATAAGGCGATCCCAATAGCTGCTCCTATGTTTATACCAAATGATCGTGAGATTATGTAATACTCTCCACCGCCTTCCACTTTTTGATTGGTGGCAATTTCAGCAATAGCCATGGCGGTGGGTATGGTTACCGCATGGCCTATAAGGATGATCACCATGGTACCCCAGAAACCAAGTGTTCCAATTGCAAAGCCAAAGCGAAGGAACATAATCGCTCCAAGAATGGTAGAAATCGCGGTTAGGAATACCGGAAGGGTACCAAAGTTAGCCTTGTTTTTTTGCAGAATATCCATAGCAGCGCGAACTATGCGTACCCTTATCTAATGATTTAATAAGTTGCTGTTATACAATAATAAGGTTTTTTTCCTGGGAAGAAACTATGAAGAAAATATCTCTGTCGGGGTAGGCTGCCTAGGTGTATCAGACGGATCTTCAGGGAGTGACACACCCGGAGGTAAGTCCAGTTCAGGATCGATAGGAAATGCGATCCCGCCTTCACCGTCCGACCCCTTGCTTCCATTATTCCTACTACGGAAATAATAGAAGCTGCCTCCTATGATGATGGCATAGGTGAGCACACTTAGAAAGAGGTCGAGCCAATGAAACGACATGGTATTACTTTAACGTATCCATCTTCATATAGTTCAAAAAATTAAATGCTATTTAGTCTTTGGCTGTAATCAAAACTTTATATCTTGATTACTATATTGGTATTATGCATAAAAGCCTGATCACACCGCTCCGAGCCGTTTTGCTGCTCTTGTCCAGTGTGGTGATCGGTATTTCGGGGTTTGCATATATTGAAGGGTATCCACTTCTGGATGCATTCTACATGGCCACCATTACCCTCTCCACAGTTGGATTTCAGGAAGTCCAACCTTTGAGTGATGATGGAAAGCTATTTACTGCTTTGTATATTGTTTTGAATTTCGGGATTATTGCCTATGTTGTTTCTGCATTTAGCACCTATATTTTTGAGGGTGAATTGCGAAAGATGTTCAAGAAGTTTTTGACAGGTAGAGAGGTGAGAAAACTAAAGGATCATGTGATTGTTTGTGGTTATGGACGCAACGGCTCCAAAGCTTGTGAGGAGCTGGAAAAAAGCGATAGGAATTTTGTTGTAATCGAAAACGACTCAAAAGTAATTGAAGGCTTTCCAATCAATTCCAACATTCAGGTGATTGCTGGTGATGCCACCCAAGATGATACATTACACAACGCGCGGATAGAGAAAGCCCACAGCATCATTACCACTTTACCCAGCGACTCAGACAATGTATTTATTACACTAACCGCCAGGGAACTCAACCCCCAAATTAATATTATCGCTAGGGCTACCAATGAAAATTCGGAAAAAAAGCTGTATCGAGCTGGAGTAAATAAAGTGGTGATGCCCGATACGTTAGGTGGCTTGCATATGGCAAATTTAGTCACGAGGCCCTCGGTGATTGAGTTTTTGGATATCTTAAATGGGGTGGGACCAAAGCAGTTGCAGTTAGAGGAGTTCAAGTTTAGTCAGTTCAAAGATCAATATAAGAATAAATCAATCGGAGAACTTAACATTCGAAGAGATGTTGGTGTCACCGTAGTCGGTATTAAGAAAGGTGGACATACCTTTACCTTTGATCCTGGGGCTGATACACTTATAAGCGAGGGTGATGTGTTGATTGTCCTTGGGAAACAAGCAGATATTGATAAGTTCAGCCTTTTTGTCCATTAGCAAGTTTACCCAGTAGAAATGTCTTTGGCTGCCGCTTCTACCTTTACTTTTAAGTGTTCTTTATAGGCTCGTAAATTCCCAGAAACCAATTCGTCATTGGTGCCAATAATTTGTGCCGCCAATATGCCGGCATTTTTTGCTCCATTTAGAGCTACTGTTGCAACAGGTACACCTCCTGGCATTTGCAATATCGAAAGTATGGAATCCCATCCATCGACTGAGTTTGAGGATTTGACTGGTACGCCTATTACTGGCAAAACCGTTAAGGAAGCAACCATTCCAGGAAGATGAGCTGCTCCGCCTGCTCCGGCAATTATCACCTTTATTCCTCGGTCTTTTGCCTCTTCTGCGTAGGCTACCATTCGATGTGGCGTGCGGTGGGCAGATACAATGGTAAGCTCAAAGGACACTTTTAGTTCTTTCAGTACATCTGCGGCTGCCTGCATTATTGGTAGGTCAGACTGGCTGCCCATAATGATTCCAACTAATGGCTTACTCATGAGATCACTTTTAAATTTTGTTTTACAAACTTTGCTTTTTTTCTTAAGTCCATGATATCCCTTCCGGTGATAGTTACATGTCCCATCTTTCGGAAGGGCTTGGTTAGTCGCTTTCCATATAAATGTAAGTGAACGCCGTCAATGTTCAAAACCTGGTTTAATCCTTGGTAACAAGCAAACCCGGTATGGTTAGGAGCTCCAAGTAGATTGATCATCACCGATGGAGTTATTGCATCAGTATTTCCGAGTGGTAAATTGAGGATTGCTCGAAGGTGTTGCTCGAATTGCGAAGTGGTGTTCGCCTCAATAGTTTGATGTCCACTATTGTGGGTCCTAGGAGCCATTTCGTTTACTAAAACCTCACCTTCTTTAGTGACAAACATTTCCACCGCTAATAGCCCAACCATGTCCAGTTTCTCTATTAGCTGCCGGGCCAATCCTATTGCCTGCTTAATCTGTTTTTCCTCCAGTGTCGCCGGAGCAAATAAGTACTCAACCAGATGATGCTTGGGATGGAAGACCAACTCCACTACCGGGAACACTTCTATTTCTTTGTCAGCATTCCTGGCGGCAATTACAGATATCTCTTTTTCAAAATCAACCACTTTTTCCAGAAGGCTAGGCGCATCAAATGCCTGATCAAAACCAGCTTTATTATCTATCCTTTGAACGCCCCTTCCATCATAACCTGCTCGTCCTAATTTTTGAAAAGCTGGTAAGAAGCTTTCCAACTCTGGTAACTCTTTGGCACTTTCAACTAACACAAACTCAGCTGTTGGGATACCATTTTTCTGGTAAAAACTTTTTTGTTTTCGCTTGTCCTGGATCAGCTCGATCACTTCCGGCTGAGGGTATACGTTTTTGCCTTCATTCTGTAGCGCTTTTAACGCCTGGGTATTTACGTTTTCGATCTCTATAGTAATCAAATCACATTTTTTACCAAACTGATACACTGTTTCGTAGTCGCTTAAGGCCCCTATTTCAAAATTATTGGCAAGAGACCGGCAGGGCGCATTTTGATCAGGATCAAGGATCGACACGTCCAGATTGAAATCAATAGCTGATTGTATCAACATGCGGCCAAGTTGGCCTCCTCCTAATACACCTAATTTGAAGTTTTGATAAAAACTCTGGCTCACCTTGTAACTAAGTTTAATTGATTTTTGACCTGGTCTGAAATAAGAAAATACTATTCATATATCCATGGGGATCAAAGGAAAATTTAATCCGAGCCTTGAGTTCAGGTTGTATCATCCAAATCGATCCCCATTTGAATCATTAGCTGGCTGGCATTAAAGCTTTGACACAACCCCTCCTTTAGTTGGTAGTCGAAAACAAGACGGCCATTATCCATACGACTATTAAAGCTGAAATTTTGTACCGGGGACATTTGATCGGATAGTTTACCTAAAGCTAAGTCATGCGTAGAGACAAGGCCCGCAGCATTCTTTTGGCTTAATTGCTTGATAAGTGCAGCTGCACCTTGGTGCCTATCATGGGAGTTGGTTCCCTTTAAAACTTCATCAAGTAAAAAAAGGACTGGTTGAGGCTGCTCAACCAACTGTATTAACTGCTTAAGTCGTTTCAACTCCGCATAAAAAGAGGATGTATTCTCCTCCAAAGAGTCCGTTGTCCGCATCGAAGTAAATAATTGATATGGCGAGATCACCAATTTCTGGGCACATACTGGACTACCCATTAAAGCGAGGACGGCATTGGTACCTATAGTCCGCAGAAACGTACTTTTTCCAGACATGTTGGATCCAGTGAGTACCACGATGGATCCCTTTCCTTCAAGGGTGAAGTCATTACAAATCCTATCCTCCGAAGGTAACAGCACGTGACCCATCACCTTTGCTTGCAATTGAAAAGGCTGATCAGCAATTTCCGGGAAAGAATATTTTGGCTGGCTGTGGCACCAGGCAGCCATACTACTTAATACTTCAAACTCACTTATAGTTTCAAACCATGTTTCAACTTGGTCTTTGTAAGTTTTTCTCCAGGTCTCCGCTTGCCATAACCAGAAAATGTCCAACAAAAAAATGGGGTTCAGAATCCAATAGAATGCGTTTTGTCTGGTTTCGATACGACTGAGAATATCCTGTAGCTCCTGTATGGCCTTGGATGCCAAGTAGCTCTTTTGAGCAAAGTGGGTATGCAGTGTTTTCAATCTGAGCGCCTCAAAAGAAGACGACTCGATCTTGGAGATCATACTTTGATAAGCCTTCAAAGTTTGAATGTTGCGATAGGTCTTCTCATAAGTATCTTTAGCTAAAACTTGAAATTTTGCTAATACATAGCCATTAATAACTAAGAAACCCAGTGGAAAATAATAAGATATCACGGCACTGAAATACAAGATAATTAATCCCGAAGTGACTACAGGTAAGATGTATTTAAGCCAACCGTAAATAGGTTTTGTTTGAACTGACAAAGGTTCATGGATCCATTTTAGGAGCTCTCCGCCCGCTTCTGGGTGTTGTTTGTATAAAAGACCCCTGGCCTGAAAATCTTGAAGCCACTCAAGATTGACTGAAAGTTCTCTTACCGCTTCCTGCCTTTCCAAAATGACCTTCCTCTTAGGTGGCTCAAGCATCCATTGAGATAACATCATTGCTCCTGCTTTTGTGGTGGTCCGATTGAGCAGTTGAAAAAGCGAATGCTGGCCGAATAGATCCAGATCTACGCTATAGGGATGGGAAATATCTTCAAACTCGACTCCGTTTGGAAAGTCATCAAGGTCAAGGGACTTTCTTGCTATCTCCTGATGGTTGATCTCTGAAAGGGCATCATGGAAGTCTTTTCCATACTGAATTTTCTGATGTGATCTAACCAGGATGATAAAGCCTGTGCCAGCAACTAATGCTACTCCTATTGCTATGACCAGGAAACCTTGTTGCAACAAATAGATAATCCCGACCAAACTGATAAGAAATACCATTAAGCGCAGCCAGGAAATTTGACGGGCCTTCTCTTGGAAATTGGCGCTGGCAACCTTATACCGACCGATATTTTCTTTATAGACCTTTTCTGGTTCCTGCATGAAACGCTGCCAATTGTGTACAGCGAAGTTATCAAAAACTACTTTAATGCCTGATGAACCTCCAGGTTAAAAAACTTGTAAGGAAGAATTTGTCTATGATCTTTCTTGAGATTCTAATTATAAATGGTAGGATCTTCATAGAATGTACCCCATGAAAACCAATAGCCTATGAATGATTCAGTCGACTCAAGTTTCTGACCCTGCCTTGGACCACTGATGGCTTCACCAAAGACGTCCCATTTGTTGCCTTCATTATCTTCCATTACCAGGGGCAGTTGGTTTTGCAAAGCGTCAAAGGAGAGTTGGGTTCCATCACCAAGTGTTCGCTCGAAAGAAACAGTAAAGTTCTTAGCGCTGCTACCGACTACCACGATGGGAAGACTTTGATGATTATCTTCAATCACCATAATAT
>JBPCUG010000442.1:0-5496 GCA_051011275.1 Cyclobacteriaceae bacterium
CCGTAGGCATATTTGACTGAACTGACCAGGTTTTGCCATAGTTGAAACTGATAGCAGCGCCACCGTCATTTGCAATCACCATGTTCTTCGAGTTACTTGGATTAATCCATAAGTCGTGATAATCCCCGTGTGTTCCGGAGAGACGTTCCCAGGTTTTCCCGCCATCGATCGAACGCAAAGCCGGGGCGCTTAGCACATATACAGTGTTGTCATCCAATGGATCAGGAAATACCTCTATATAATACCAGGCCCTCTGTATTAAGCGATGGTCACTGCTGACTTTTGACCAGCTTTTACCGGCGTTCTGTGAAACGAACAATCCTCCTGCTTCTTTTTCCCAATCACTTTCTATCAGGGCATATACTTTATTAGAATTTGAACGGCAAACAGCAATAGCCATTTTACCCATTTCCTTTGGCAATCCGGTGTGGATCTTGGCCCAGGTTTTACCTCCATCTGAGGTTTTATATAACCCACTGCCTGCGCCGCCGCTGATCACTTTCCAAGGCAACCTCTGGTGCTCCCACATAGCGGCATACATCACTTGCGGGTTATTCATATCCATGGAAAGTTCCGAGCATCCGGTAAGATCATTTACATATAAAACATTAGACCAAGTTTCACCACCATCTATAGATTTATAAATACCTCTTTCTTTGGTTGGACCATTCAGTGCACCTTGAGCGGCAACAAATACGATATCCGGATTCTTTGGGTGGATAACGATCCTTGAAATATGTTGTGTTTTATCCAGTCCCATTTTTGCCCAGGTCTTTCCAGCATCATACGACTTATAAACACCATCACCATACGATGTCATCACGCCACGAGGTGCGTGTTCTCCCATACCGCAATAGACAATATTCGGGTCGCTTTCCGAAACAGCGACTGCGCCAACCGATCCGGTTTTAAAATAACCATCTGAAATATTATTCCATCGTTGTCCTGCATCTTCAGTCTTCCAAAGTCCTCCTCCTGTAGTCCCCATGTAGTAGGCAAAAGGATTGCCAACTACACCGCTGGCCGCAACTGATCTCCCGCCGCGAAAAGGGCCAATGTTCCTGTACTTGACCGTTTGGAATATACTATCTAATATCTGGGCCGGTGTTTCGCAAAGGAAAAGGGTTAGCAGAACGATAAGACTAAAGAGACGCTTCATATTGTTGGTAAAGTAAATGCGCCCTCAAGATAATATCAAATTGGAGAATTTATAATAATTACTTTTAACTTCTATTTGGTGAATCTCTATAAAATACACCTAGATGGAGCTTTTTTACATCAACTACAAAGATTCATCTTAACCGATGTGACTTGAAAATTTGCAACCAAAAGGTCAAATAATTTCCAATGATTTCCTTCATTTTATACACTTGGATAGTTTCTGATAGAACGAGGATCCAAAACATTTGTTCTTAGGAATAGCTTCTATCAACGTGATAGATTAAATCCTCAAATCCAATATTCTTGGATACTAGAACAGAAACATTAAATTGCCAAGGTTACTATTTGCGTACAATGGAACGAAGGTATTTTGTAAAAATTGTTGGAGAAGGCACCATAGCATTCTCACTGCTCCCCATGGTGAGCATCCCAAATGTACATCAGAATAATAATGTAAATCAACTGATAGAGAGGTTGTTAAAAGCCAATGATATAAGAGTAAGTTCAAGACTAGCTTCTCAGATCTTGGACGTTCGTAATAAATGGTTTGGAGGTAGCTCAAATAAGTTTGGCATTGTGAATGCTGCATCAAGCTGCACATTAATAAATGACTTGACCTGTGCGTATATATCGCCTGGTTCAACTTTTCATAAAGAAAAGAAATTACTGATAGCCATTCGAAGAGCAACCGAATATTTGTTGAATTCACAGTATGATGATGGTACAGTCGACTTGCATACCACCAATTTTCATTCCACACCGGATACGGCTTTTCGGGTAGAACCATTGGCTTTGAGTTATAATTTGCTAAAAACCATTGAGCCGCCACAAAAAGAGATATTAACCAATCTTGAGCGCTTTCTAAGAAACGCCGGGAAAGCATTAAGTGTAGGAGGGATCCATACACCCAATCACCGCTGGGTGGTATGCATGGCACTTGCTCATATCCATAACCTCTTCCCTAATCAGAAATACGTTCAGAGGATCGAACAATGGTTGAATGAAGGTATTGATATTGATCCTGACGGCCAGTATACTGAGAAAAGCACGACGGTGTACAGCCCTTTGGTAGACCGATGCCTGATCACGATTGCTAATTTACTAGATAAACCCGCTTTGCTGGATCCGGTAAGGAAGAACTTAGATATGACTTTGTACTACGTTCGCCCCAACTACGAAGTATCCACAGAAACTTCGGGGAGGCAAGACAAATACAAGGTTGGAACCATAGCAAAATATCATTATCCCTACCGATACATGGCAATTAAAGATGGCAATGGACGATACGCAAGAATAGTCAATCAGATTGAAAGCAGCGAATTACCTCAAATCGTCGGTAACTTGATCTATTTCCTACATGATCCTTTCCTTCAAAGTGAATTACCAATTACAAAAAACATTGAAACGGATTATGTGAGATACTTTAAGCATTCAAAGTTGGTTCGTATCAGGAGAGGAGATCGCGACGCTACCATTATTGCCGGTAATCCTGTGGTGTTCTCATATTTCAAAGGCAGCGCGGTACTCACCGGTCTTCGATTGGCTTCTGCCTTTTTCGGTAAAGGGCAGTTTGAGGGAGATGAAATAGAAATCAAAGATAATGAATACACTTTAAAAAGGTCGTTGACCGGACCTTACTACCAGCCACTAGGAGAAGGTGAATTCCATCCGGAAATCGACAGTTTTTCAAAACAACGAGAAACTAGAGAAAAGTCTGAGGTGCAGTTATTAGATGCAATGATAAGGCTCATAGAAAACCAGGGTAAATTTCAGATCCAAATCCGGTTAAAGGGAACGGACAATGTCCCGGTAGCTGTTGAATTGGGATTTCGAGAAGGGGGAGTATTGGAAGGAGTGAGGCCCATCGAGGATATCGCCGACGCTTACCTTCTAGAGTCCGGCAATGGTAAGTACACACATGAAGAGCAGACCATCACCTTTGGCCCCGGAATTGCAGAGCATCAGTGGACACAGCTTCGTGGAGCGCTGCCGAAGCTTGAGGGGAAAAGTGTTTATTTAACTGGCTATACTCCCTTCATATTGGACTTGAATATTTCTTAGAGACGCCAATCCACTATCTCATCCAGAGGGAAGATTGGTCGAGGTATTTTTTTATAGTCCAAGCGCGATACATCAAGATCAGTAGTACCAGAGGTGCTCACGTTAAAGGTTTTTCGATTATACAGACTGTACATTATTCTGAAAGGAAATAGATTCTTAACCACCACAATGTCTGCTTTCCAGAGACTTAGGCCTAAGCTCTTGAAAAAATTTGGACTAAATGCCGGACAAGGCAATTCGGTTAGGACGAGAAAAATATTAGTCTGCCGCACTACAGCGGTTTTACCAAAATTAGTTTCAGATTTCTTAATCAGGGTAGCCTGAAAAGTTAGAGATAAATTGTATGCCGTTTCCAGTTTTCGACCCAGTGTAAGTACTACTTCTGATCCAATTTCTAAGTTAAAAACTCTTTGCACTTCTTCCTGATCACGCAAGGGAATGTATGACCGCAAATCAGGCGCATTGTTCATTAAGTGATTTAGGATATGTGTATTCTCTCCCGGTCCACCAGCAGCGACAATATCAGAGGTATCGCAAAACACCGCAGTTCCAAATCTTCTTCGCCAAGTCATTCGTTGAAGTGTTTGCACGGCTTCATCCACGGACACCGGCTCAGGATGCTTGTGATCTTTCACCGACCAGTTTAGGTCCGCAAGTTCTTCAGTTAAACTATTTGCCAATTGATGATCATTGTCAGTGACAGCGATACAGCTCCAGCCCATTTCTTCGTCATCTAGCCAAATGTGAGACATAAAATTAGAAACACTAAGCACACCCGGACGTCGCTCCATCTTCCTTACTGCTCTAAATATCTTTCTCATTGGTTTCAAAAAATCGATGGTCATTCCACCTCCTTTTAATAAGGGCATTTTGAGAAAAGCCATCGTGGGGTTCACCTTTCCCTCCAAAGTATCCATAAGTAATTTAGCTGCTTTAGCGCCGACCTTAAAGTGATCCCTATGAGGGTTGGTATGGTAAGCATTGATAAAGGTAGCTAACCTTACTTTTTCTTTCGTAATATTGGCATGGAGATCATAGCTTACTCCGATGGGAATATCGTTTCCAACTATACTACGAACTTCTTCCAATAGGTGACATTCGGGGTCACGCATACCTTCAACGCCCATGGCTCCATGCATAGACATATATACTCCGTCTATTCGATCTATTTCACTCAGTTTCTTTATAATGTATTGGTAAAAATGTTGATAGACATCTGCCTTGATTGGACCACCTGAAGTTGCCCAGGCCGCAAGGATCGGAATTGTTTTGAATCGACCTTGACCGTGACGGTTTATGGCTTTAGTAAATCCAGCGAGTTGAAATTTTTTATGATCTTTGATGCCTTGAGAAAATACTTCCTCCCCATAATACAAAGCCAGAGACCTAAACTCCCTCAAGGTAGTGGGTACTTGAGAGAAGGAGTTGGTCTCTTGATGTAGTTCAATGAGGGCAATTTGCTTGGCCATAGTGCACTGTTAGCTCCAGTCTAAATTAGGAACATTTTTGAAGTAAATGTCCAAGGCGATACAGTAATAGAGCCTGAACTTACTCTAATAGTATGCAACTCTGTTATCAGAATAAAGAATTAATTATGTAATTTTCCCTGACAGCTATGATCCGTGACATAATAGACATCAATGACTTTACAATTTTAGTAGAGGAATCTACTTCTGACAGGGTAACTATTGATGCATGTGGTTTTGATGAACCAATTATTGCAGTGGCTTTTTACGGTTCAGGTGATGTAGACTTATCGGTGGAGTATGGTGATAAGCAAAAAGATTTTAATCATACAAAGGGGCTTGCGCTTTCCTTTTATGCGGATGAAAAAGTTCGGTTTGTTCATACCGTTTCCGCTTCCAAACCACTTGAATCCATTCTCATTGTTACAGCCTTAAGAAATCTTCAGAAACTTCCCAATCAGGAAGGTGAGATATTTTCTCAATTGTTGCATCAATTAGTTGACCCTAAAGATCATTATGTTGAAGGCCCTCAGTTTTATATGACTCCTGAGATGCACGCAATAGTGGATCAGGTGTTTAATATGAAATATGAGGGCAAAACCAAAATGATGTTCTTCAGGAGTCAGATGACTACGCTACTAGCACATTTTTTTGGATACCTCTCGGGCATGAAAGAAGAGACCATTAAAGAAGAAGAGCGTAAAAAATTGTATCATGCCAAAGAAATTCTAATCGAAAACCTGGAGATGCCTCCCTCACTTAGTGAGCTTTCAAAGCAGATCGGATTGAACAGCTTTAAACTAAAAAA
>JBPCUG010000443.1:0-6078 GCA_051011275.1 Cyclobacteriaceae bacterium
TCATTCTGATTATATCTTTCATTTCAATTTCTATTTTTCCGGTCCGAATAACTCCTTTAAAACTACCACATTTGTACTAATTAAAAGTCCTTTGTCCCTAATATAGAACCAGTCTAATTAGGACACGTGCTACAACCATTTAGCGCCAGTATCCTATATAGCTCAAGCATAGCCTTGGTGCCGGCTAACAATTCCTTTAATGCTACAAGTTCACAAATGGTTAGGATAAAAAAATGATCAGATCCCCGTAGATGCAGGATCTCTATGTCCGCTTGCTTTACTTCCAGAATCAGATGAGCCACATCAATACCTTCCACTAGTTTCTTGAATTTAAGGAAATCTTTGACTTTTAGATTGATATGATACCCAGCAAATTGGATCTTAAAGCAATTCTGTTTGTCACATTGAAGTACTTTGCCTTTATGATTGGCGTAAATTTCCGTCAGCCCCGTATTTGCCCTAATTAGCATTGGTTGTTATTTAGTTATAGGTTATTTTCTAATGCGTCAGCTAAGCATCGAAGTAAGCACCTAAGCATTCTGTTTTTTAATCAAATTCAAGGCCGATCCTTCCCTAAACCACTCGATTTGTCCCTCGTTGTAACTGTGCAAGGTTTCAATCGTTTCTTCAGTACCATCGGCATGCTTCAACAATAATGTCAAAGATTTTCCTGGTGCAAACTGATTCAGGTCGATCATATCTATGGTATCGTCTTCTTGAATTTTATCGTAGTCACTTTCATTGGCAAAGGTTAGGCCGAGCATACCTTGCTTTTTCAAGTTTGTCTCATGAATTCGAGCAAAGGATTTTACTAGCACCACCATTACCCCTAAAAAGCGAGGTTCCATGGCGGCATGCTCGCGCGAAGACCCTTCTCCATAATTGTGATCCCCCACCACAATACTAGGTACATCAGCTGCTTTGTAAGCTCGGGCGGTAGCCGGTACTGGCCCATATTCTCCTGAAAGCTGATTTTTTATACTGTCGGTAGCTTCATTGAAATAATTAATCGCCCCGGTAAGCATATTATCGGAAATGTTGTCCAAGTGCCCACGGAATCGCAACCACGGTCCAGCCATGGAAATGTGATCAGTGGTGCATTTTCCTTTGGCTTTGATCAGCAACTTCATTCCCGTAATGTTGGTGCCATCCCAGGGCGTAAACGGAGTAAGCAACTGGAGCCTTTTAGAATTTGGGTCCACTATTACTTCCACATTGCTGCCATCCTCAGCCGGAGCCTGATAGCCTGCGTCTTCCACCTCAAAACCTTTTATTGGAAACTCTATACCTTGAGGTTCGTCTAGCTTAACCTGATCGCCATTATCATTAGTTAGCGCATCAGTCAACGGATTAAAAGAAAGATCACCGGCAATCGCCATGGCTGTAACTATTTCCGGGGAGGCCACAAAGGAATGTGTATTAGGGTTGCCATCATTTCTTTTAGCGAAGTTTCGGTTGAAAGAAGTAATAATGGAGTTTTTCTTGTGAGGGTCATTGGTATGTCGCGCCCATTGACCGATACATGGGCCGCATGCATTGGCTAATACCACACCTCCCATTTTCTGAAAGGTCTCGAGGTAACCATCTCTATCCACAGTATATCTTACCAGTTCCGACCCTGGTGTAATGGTGTACTCAGCTTTTGCCGTCAGATCCTTATCCAAAGCCTGTTGAGCAACCGAAGCCGCTCTGGTGATATCTTCATAGGAGGAATTTGTGCACGAACCTATCAAACCAACTTCCAACTTCTGAGGCCAGCCATTGTCTTTTACTGCCTGAGCGAATTTAGAGATAGGAGTAGCTAAATCCGGAGTAAAGGGTCCATTGATATGAGGCTCCAATTCAGAAAGGTTGATCTCAATTACTTGATCAAAGTAATTTTCTGGCTGTGCATATACTTCGTCATCGCCGGTCAGATGCTCTTTAATTTGATCGGCAAGATCTGCTACCTCCGCTCTTCCGGTACCCCTTAAGTATTCAGCCATTTTTTCATCATAACCAAAAGTGGACGTGGTAGCTCCAATCTCCGCACCCATATTACATATTGTGCCCTTGCCAGTGGCTGACAAACTACGAGCACCGTCACCAAAATACTCTACAATCGCTCCGGTACCTCCTTTAACAGTAAGGATTCCAGCAACTTTCAGGATTACATCTTTGGAAGAGGTCCAGCCACTTAGCAGGCCGGTAAGTTTTACCCCAATTAACCTGGGAAATTTTAGCTCCCATGGCATGCCGGCCATAACATCAACTGCATCTGCTCCTCCAACACCAATAGCTACCATGCCTAAACCTCCTGCATTAACCGTATGCGAATCCGTTCCTATCATCATGCCTCCGGGAAATGCGTAATTCTCTAAAACTACTTGATGAATGATCCCAGCTCCTGGTTTCCAAAAACCTATGCCATACTTATTTGAGACCGAAGCTAAAAAGTCAAATACTTCGCTACTGGTGTTGATAGAGTTTTTCAGGTCCTGAACTGCGCCTTCTTTGGCAAGGATCAAATGATCGCAATGCACTGTACTGGGGACGGCTGCCTTTTTCTTACCAGCTTGCATAAATTGGAGTAATGCCATTTGCGCAGTAGCATCTTGCATAGCTACTCTATCAGGGGAAAAATCGACATAGGATTTGCCTCGTGCAAACGCCTCCAGGGGTTGTCCCGAATGAAGGTGGGAATACAATATTTTCTCAGCTAGAGTTAGAGGTTGGTTCACTACTTTTCTAGCAGCTTCAATGCTGTCGTTCATACGGCTATAAACCGCTTTGATCATGTCGAGGTCAAATACCATATTGCGTCTCAATTTAGGTGGTCAATTGCATCAATTTCTGGGTGCGTAAAGCTACAAAAAAAATGAAGATTTTTATTAATCGGTATTGGGGATTGAGATAGTAGACGATTTGTAACTCTTTACTTATGCCGAAACCTTGCTATGTAATTTTTATTAGCTTTTTTATTATAAAATGGAAAGGGTGGATTCTAATTTGGAAAGGGGATAACTATCAAGGTACAAGGTAAAGCAATAAATTGTTTTATTCTAATTTAATATCGAAAAATCACCCTTATTTAATTGTATTATTTATATAATTCTTGAATATTTGGGCCGGGAAATAACAATTAGACTATTTCAATATTTTTGGAATTCCTTCATACAACTGCGCCAGTGGACCTGCAACTGCTTCGGTATGGAAAGTAAGTTTACTCTGAGTTATTTAGTTTTTTTCATTTTCAACCTATTTCAAGTCGCCTATTTCGTTCAGCGAGAGTATTACATCAGTGAAAAACTGATGCAGCCGGCTTTTGTTACGAGATCAACACGAAGTGAAGAATAGATGAGAAAAGTTATTCAAATCTGGTTGTTGTCATTGGTTGTGCTAGCTTCAATGGTTACTCGGGCGGAGGCACAAATGCTGCAGATAAACAGTATAACACAGCCAACCTGTACCACCCCTAACAGTGGTGAATTTGAGATGGAACTGGTGGGGAGTACATTAGATACGGTAGTATTTGTCTTAAATGCATTCCCGGCTACGGGAGGGATGTTCACTCAAAGTGATACAATCGCATCACTGACCATTTTGTACTCCGGATTATCGGAAGGTAATTACTTTGTTAGTGTATTTGAGCCCGGGGTCAATCCCGATATAGATTCCGATGCAGTGAGTCTGGATATTTCAGAACCCAATATTACGGTTCCTGGTACCCCAGTCACTGTTTGTAGCAATGAGGGCCCCCAGGATTTGCTGGCTTTGGTAAGCGCCGATCAGCCGGGAGGAACTTTTTCCTTTTCGGGAACAGGAGTTACAGGTAACTTTTATGACCCGGCTGGGCAAAGTGGTTTTGAAAATGTTACCGTCACCTATACCTTGGGGGTTTGCACCGTCAGTAACACTATTACTTTTGATATTGAACCTGCTCCCGTTCTAATTCTTTTTCCCACTACCCTCTGCGAAGATGATAGCCCCATTGACCTGACTACTTCAGTTACTACTAACATTCCGGGAGGAATTTTGACCTTTGCCGGACCAGGTGTAACGGGAACAAACTTTGATCCAACAGGACTTAGTGGACCCATTAACATTGACGTTACTTACACTCTAAATAATTGTACAGTAAATGAAGTGTTGGTTGTTGACGTGCAGGAATTGCCAGTACTGACGTTGCCGAATACTACGGTGTGTGACAATGCGGGTGTTCAAGATCTTACCACTATTGTCTCTGCTACTCCAGCTGGCGGTAATTTTTCTTTTAGCGGTCCTGGGGTCAGCGGGAATTCTTTTGACCCCGCGGGGTTAAGCGGTATTCAAAATATAAATGTCACTTACGATGAGGGCGTATGCACAGAGACCGGAGTCCTGACCCTTAACGTAGAAAATGCCCCTACCATAACTTTAAATCCAACCACCCCATTATGCGAAAATGCGGGCCCTCAAGACCTGTTGACCATGGTTAGCGGAAATCCTCCGGGAGGGACATTCAGCTTTACCGGCCCAGGTGTTACTGCAACGAGCTTTGATCCTGCTGGATTGGGCGGTACGGCAGCTAATATTGATGTTACTTATATCTTAGGGAGTTGCTCTGTTACTGAAACCATGGTAATTGATGTTGAAGGTATCCCTGTTTTGACACTAAGTCCTAATTCCCCTTTGTGCGAGAATTCGGCAGTCCAGGATTTACTTGCCATGGTTTCGGCCAATCCTGCAGGAGGGGCATTCACATTTTCGGGTCCTGGTGTGGCGGGGAATCTTTTTGACCCTTCAGGTTTAGGAGGAACTACCGTAAATATCGATGTCAATTATGTTTTAAGTTCTTGCACTGTTGCCGATGTATTGGTTATAGATGTACAGACTACGCCTACATTAACTTTAAATCCAACCACGCCATTATGTGCTAATGCCGGTTTGCAAGATCTTCTAACCATGGTTACCGGCAATCCCACCGGAGGCGCCTTTAGTTTTTCGGGAACGGGAGTTACCGGCAATAATTTTGATCCTTTTGGGTTAAGCGGTCCGATAAGTATAAATGTTACTTATGTTTTGGGCTCGTGTAGTGTAACTGGCACCATGGTCATAGACGTAGAGCCAACACCAATCTTGACATTAAACCCGACCACTCCAGTTTGTGATGCTGATAGCCCTTTGGATCTTTTACCAATGGTTAGCGCCAATCCAACGGGCGGCACTTTTTCTTTTGCTGGCCCTGGTGTATCTGGCAATCAGTTTGATCCTATGGGGCAAACCGGGATGGTTAATATTACGGTTACGTATCAATTGGGAGTGTGTACGGTGAACGAAGTCATGATCATTGATGTAGAGCAGGCGCCCACCTTAAGTTTAAATCCGATATCTCCTCTTTGTGAGAATGCCGGCCCTCAGGATTTGAGCAGCTGGGTGAGTAGCAATCCGGCTGGAGGGGTATTTACCTTTAGTGGGCTGGGAGTAAGTGGCAATACATTTGACCCAGCTGGCCTTTTCGGATTTGTAAATATCAACGTAGATTATTCTTTCGGTACCTGTACAGTTAGCAATGTAATGCAGGTTGATGTACAATCAGTACCTACTTTTACTTTTAATCCACCGGCTGCTATTTGTAATGATGCCGGATTGCAAGATCTGCTGAGTATCGTAGCTGTTAATCCCACTGGCGGAACATTGACATTCTCAGGGCCCGGTGTAATTGGGAATAATTTTAATCCCAGTGGTTTGATTGGGGTAATCAACATACAGGTGAGCTATGTGCTGAGCACCTGTTCCAGAGTAGATACCTTACAATTGAACCTGAACGATGCAGCTACCGTGACTGCTGGGTCAGACCAGACAGTATGTGAAACAGATGTCGTTTCATTAAATGGAGCTATAGGCGGTGGGGCCACATCCAGCATTTGGACCAGCACTGGTACAGGCTTATTTGATGATAACACTAGCCCTACTGCCATTTATACTCCCAGCATGATGGACCGTAATCTAGGAAGTGTAATATTAACTTTAATCACCAATGATCCGGATGGGGCAGGACCTTGCAGTGTGCAAAGTAGTTCCTTAACAGTAACCTTTAATCCTGCGGCAATAGTAGAC
>JBPCUG010000444.1:0-2936 GCA_051011275.1 Cyclobacteriaceae bacterium
ATAAGTATGAGTCCTTGGATTGATACTGAAATTTGGTTCGCCTTGGAGTCTTTATAGGGAATGAGGTGGGCGATCAAATGTACTAGTGTTCAGATTGGAAAGTTTGGTTTGAAAAGTGGAAATAAATTAAAGCGAATATGAATACAGAAGCAATCATTCAGGAGCTCTTGGCATTTTCCAATCAAATCAGGTATGTTGCAATCTATCATAATAACGAATTGAAGCTCAGACAGAAGGAAGAAATACTAGAGAATTCGTCCTCCAAGCAAACTGATCGATTCGAAGAATTATTGGTGAATCCAACTTTGTTGACGCTTACCAGCCAAAGAGGTAACATAGATTGTGGAGGTCTTGATCACTTAATTATTGGCTATGGAAACTTTCACCAATTGGTGAAGCCATTATCCAAAGGACATCTTTCAGTATGCCTTGAAAAAGATGCGGACCTAAATATTATACCAGGTAAAATAGTGTCCTTCCTGGCAACTAAATTTCCTGAGATGATCTTTTAAAACCAATGCACATAGGTAAAGGCTTGCACGAATAATTCTCACTGGGCTTGGCGAAAAATGCAAGAACTTCCACGTGTTGCCACTTGCTTTGTGATTGCTATTCCCATCCTATCAAAGATGAAAAACGAAACACAGTTAGAACGCTACAAAAACCTGTTAGACTTTATCGATCAAAGTTTCAAAGAAGACATCAATATTCAAAAGGTTGAGAGGGTTTGCCATTATTCTTACCGGAATATAAATAGAATATTTCAGGCGCTTCATAATCAGACTATTGGTAAATACATCAAACGTCTGCGACTGGAGAAGGCGGCCGAGTACCTTAAATACTCGGATATAACCGTATCAAAAATTGCTTATCAGATTGGCTTCAGTGATGTATCTGCCTTTAGTAAAGCATTTAAAAATCGATTCCATCTTTCGCCCAAAACATTCCGGGAGCGTCAGGATGCAAAGGCTAATAGCATGAAGAGGGAGATCCTTTCTCAGGAGAATTCTGCTGATCTTATAGACTATAAAATCGAAATTTTACCTGACTTGGAGATTTTGTATCTGGAGTATCGAGGGGCTTATAATAATCTTGCCGCCATCAATAGATCGTGGGAGCAGTTGATCGATTATATCAAGCCAAAAGGAATCCTAACTGATAATACTATTTTTTTAGCTGAGATACTGGATGATAATGAGATCAGTGATGAAGTAAATTGCCGCTATAATGCAGCTATAGTTCTGGAAAAACCGCTGGAATTTGAACCCGACGGCCTGTTTAGAACCAAGCAGATAAAGCGTCATAAGTATACCAAATTTATTCACCAAGGGAAGCACGAAGCCTCATGGGAAACTTACCAAAAGATCTATGCATGCTGGCTTACCGAAATAAATTTTAGTTTGGCCGATCTTCCAACCCTGGAGTTTTATCTCAACGACGAATCGGACACACGGGCGGAAGATCTGATCACCGAGATCTATATTCCCATTCAATAAAATTGTCCAAAACGGACAAACTTTATTCTCTTGCAGCAGTCAACTTTGCATAACTCAAATGCATAAAAAATAATGGCTGTAAATAAATACCTTGACCAAAAGTGTTCTGAACGATTTCAAATACTGTTGTTTTCGATACTGCTTTTACCTGCCTTGTCCAACCTTTCTATGGCCCAAGAAAATGCTAGACTATCAGAAGAGCAGCTATCGCAAAAATGGATACTGGATAAATATCAATTTCTTCTTTATACGGAAGCACCTGCACGTAAAGAGAAAGGCGACTACTTACAATTGAATTCCGACTTGACTTTCATTAGTGTTTCCGAAGGCAAATCCGACGGCGGTAGTTGGCAACTGAATAAAAGTAGCAAAAGTATTTCCTTGTCAAGCCACAACGAATCGGGGGATCTGGTATTCATCATTGATTCTATTTCAAAAAATCAATTGATATTGATCATAAATGACCCTTCGGATCCGGAGGCGAAATATTTGAAGATCATTTTTAGAGCCCAGCATAATTAAAAACTGAGACTATGGAAGCATTAATTCAAGAAATGGAAAACAACGTGGGCATTATGATCCTGGCCATCTTTATATTCTCGATGGGGTTGGCCATAGTTGAGTTTTGTTACGAGTTGTACAAGAAAAAAATCACCAAGTGGAGACTGGGGGAAATGTGGGCCAGCTTTAGTGTCTTTATAGTGGCGCAATTGACGGAAAAGGCCGGTCCCGCCATATTTATTGGCATCTTTATTTTCGTGTCTAATCTTATTCCCTGGCAAATTCCCATTAATGGTTGGACCATGTTTCTGGCTATCGTACTGATTGATTTTCTGTATTATTGGGAACATCGGCTGGAACATGAAATTCGCTTGTTGTGGAGCTATCACAGTATACACCATAGTTCGCCAATCTATAATTACACCACCGCTTTAAGGGTTTCGTTCATCGACAATTTTGTGACCTGGATATTTTTCTTACCTGCCATTCTCATTGGGTTTAATCCATTCATTGTTTTTATCGCCATCGGAGTGATGTTGGTCTACCAATTTTGGCTGCATACGGAGATAATCGGCAAGCTGGGTTGGTATGAAAAAATTTTCATGACCCCCTCTCAACATCGGGTACACCATGGATCGGATGATATTTATTTGGACAGAAATTATGGCGCCATATTTTCACTTTGGGACCGATGGTTTGGCACGTTTCAAGAGGAGTTGCACAAGCCGACCTATGGGCTCACGACTCAAATCAATACCATAAACCCTGTGAAGGTTCACGCATATGAATATATAAGCATTTTTAGGGATTTGAAGAAAGCCAGAAGTCTTAAAGAAGCTTGGAACTATATTTTTAAGGGACCTGGCTGGCAGCCAAAAAATAAAAATGAGCTTAGCCCAAATAATTAAAGAATTCAAGTGGAAATTCTCAATCACCCTT
>JBPCUG010000445.1:0-2946 GCA_051011275.1 Cyclobacteriaceae bacterium
GTGTTAAGAGACAATGCTTTTGACGAAAACGGTGATGAGATTAAGTATTCCAGATTTACCAATAGAACAAATCCATATTTTGCGCTTTCCCGTTTTGAGAACAATGTCAAGGATCGTGTGTACGGAAATATAACCGCTAAATACGACCTAACCGACTGGCTGTATGTACAGGGAAGAATTGGCCAGGATTATTATACCAGGGATGTGGAATACAACCTACCTACGGGGTCACAACGACAGTCTTCACCACCACCTGGCTTTGTGAATGGTCAGTATGTGCGTGACATACGAAGGGTCAGAGAAGTCAATGCTGATTTCCTGGTTGGGGCAAATCGAACATTTGGAGAATTTGGAGTAAATGTAAATGTTGGAGGCAACCAGATGTATCGCCGCCTTGATGTTAACACCGAACTGGGAGAAAATTTCTTTACTAGGAATTTATACACCATTGGTAACGCCAGTAAAGTAACTCCTAATTACGAGATTTCTGAAAGGCAAGTGAATTCTTTGTATGGATCAGCAGAGGTTTCCTGGAAGGATCTACTTTTTGTAAACGCCACTGTTAGGAACGACTGGTTCTCCACACTGTCGCCAGGAAACAGAAGCATTCTCTATCCTTCAGTGACTACCAGCTGGATATTTTCCCAATCGTTTGCCAATCTGCCAAACTGGATAACCTTTGGAAAGTTGCGTGTAGCCTATGCCCAAGTGGGGAGCGATACTGATGTACAGCCCTATTCCAATAACTTATTCTATGGTATAAGCGCGCAGCAATTTCCCAACTCTCTTGGCAACGCCCAACCATTGGGCGGTATCGACGGTTCAACGGTACCAAACGCTAACTTAAAGCCAATGGAAGTCACTGAAAAAGAAATTGGCTTAGAGCTTAACTTGTTCGAAAACCTAAGGTTCGAAGTGAGTTATTATGACAAACTCTCTGATAACCAAATCCTTCAAGCCCAGATTTCTGATGGGTCTGGATTCACCAACCAGTTGATCAATGTTGGTGAGAGTAGAAATAAGGGAATTGAGCTTTTCGCCAGTTATTCGCCCATTAAAAAAAACAATTTTGAGTGGAACATTTCAGCCAATGCTACCCACAATACTTCTGAGGTTTTAAGCCTGGGTGATGATGTGGACGGAACCTTTATTACAGTTGGAGGAGCAGAATTTCACGGTGAACTGCGTCAGGTAGTTGGAAGGCCTATGGCCCAGCTTTATGGGTGGGGCTACTTGAGAGATGCTCAAGGCAGGCAGGTGTTTGACCCTAATAACGGACGACCTCTCAGATCGAATGAACAGCTGAACTTTGGCAGTGCATTGCCTGAATGGTGGGGAGGATTTGGCAATACCTTAACCTACAAAAAGCTTAGCCTCTATTTCCTGATCGACTTTAAGCTGGGTCATAATTTGATTTCCGGTACTCATACCAATGCTTACCGGCATGGTTTGGACAAAGCTACCCTGGTGGGTAGGGATGTTGGATTTGTAATTGGAGAAGGAGTAAATCCCGATGGGTCAGTTAATACCACGCCATCTGACATCCAACCTTTCTACGAGACAATTCGATCTGGAAGGATGTCGGAACAATCTGTGTTTAATGCTGGATCATGGCAATTAAGACAAATGTCTCTCGGATACGACTTAACTTCTCTTATCCCTGAAAATAAATATGTGAAAGGGGTAAAACTCAATATTATCGCTAATAACGTAGCGGTAATAAAAAAATGGGTCCCTCATATTCATCCCGACCAAAATGGGACTATTTCTGATCTTAATGCTGGGCTGGAAGCTACCGGTCTGCCTATTACCCGAAGTATTGGGTTTAACTTAAATGTTAAATTCTAGGAAATCCACTACAAAATGAAAATGAAAATGAAAACGATATATAAATATTACTTTACTTCAGCGTTAGCGCTATTCATGTTCTTGTCCTGTGAGGATGGCTTCGATGAGATGAACACCAACCCGGTGTTGTTAAGATCCATTGATCCCGTATTTCAACTAAATCGTTCAATTGTTAATATGGCTCCCGGGTATAATAACCTAACTTACGAGACCACCATTGTTCGCCAGATGATCACGCCTTTTATTGGGGTAGGAAGCGGAGGAAACCTTAATGTGGACAACCGTGCAGCCACAGAAGACAACTGGCAGAATTTATACCGGAATGTCATTGACAATCTGGTAGACGGTGTACAAACCGCCAGTGAAAATCCGGATAAACCAAATGCATATAACATTTTGCGCATCTGGAAGGCTTATTGTTTTATGGTATTAACCGATACTTATGGTGATATTCCCTATTCGCAAGCCGGAAGAGGATTTCTGGATGGTACAGTATTTCCAGTCTACGATTCCCAACAGAGTGTATACATGGACATTCTTAATGAACTGTCCTCAGCTTCAGCCGCTCTAAATGAAAGCAACGATGTAGTACCTCAGGACGCTATGTACAGTGGCGATATTAATCAATGGAAGCGCCTGGGAAACTCATTGCTTTTAAGAGCAGCCATGAGATTGTCCAAGGTAGACCCTACCACTGCTGCCCAATTCGCGGCAACAGCGGCAGCTGGGGGACTTATGGAGTCTAACCAGGACAATGCACTGGTGCGCCACAACCCGGATTTCAGAAATGGTGTTGGTACCAACGTTAACGGTGGGCAGGCGCCCTTCTACTACTTGGATGAAGAATTCGTGGACTGGATGAAAGATAACAACGATCCTCGATTGGTTGCGATTGCCGTCAGGTATGTTGGAGCACAGCAGGAAGGCGATCAGGTAGAGGAAAATGCTGATCGATCTTTCGATGCACAAATTGGAATGCCCCAGGGATTTGACAACACCAGCATACCTCCTGCAGTAGAAGCCAGAGGCCTGGCCAGCTTGTACGATTTCAGTCAAATGGATCGAAACAGGCTGGGGAATCCGGAAGCGCCCAGTTTC
>JBPCUG010000446.1:0-4990 GCA_051011275.1 Cyclobacteriaceae bacterium
GTATAGCTCATCTTCGTTGTTGCTCATTACCATGGTAGGTAGTGGTACCCTTAATCCAAGAATCTCCGGGAATTCGAGGTATTTCGGCAGCAATGAAGCATAGGTCATCCAAGTATGGGTATAAGACTTGTGCATTAAAAAGTCTTTCCAGGTAGACATAAACCCAACACTGATGGCGCATTTTATTCTGTGGTCTAAACCACCTAAATAATTGGAGCGTAAGCCCCCACCTGACAATCCGCAGCAACCGACCTTATCTGATGCAACATCCGGCCTTGCACATAAAATGTCCAGAGCTGATTGATCCTCAGCCAATGTCACACCAGGCCAGGTAGTTCCGGCACAAAATAAAGATTTAGCCATAATGTGCTCATGTTCACCAGCCCATGCGTTGTATGCTTTTATGTTTTCTGGATCTTCAGGGTTTTCATCACTTTTATCATCCACATTACAAGCACCCCAAGTGATACTTGAAATATCCTCGTACCATACTCTTCGAGAGGCGAAGGTAAATGTGTCATGCACCAGCACCACATAACCCCGCTTCGCCAATTCATTTGCCCATGCCATCCCTGAATAATAACTTTCCTGGTGCTCTGCCATAACCGGGTGAGGATCATCGGAAGTTTTGGTGATCTTTCTTTTGCCAAAATATTTTTGACCCCCATGGTCATGCAAACCTAGTACTGCAGGCAACTGACCAGTGGCTCCTGCTGGTTTTAGCAATATAGCTTCCGTAGGGCGCCCGTAAGGCAGTTGCCATTGTAATTCTTCTACCGCCAATCCATCGTATTCATAGTTGGCTTTGACTGCTACATCAGGAGTTTTTTTGCTCTTGGATGGGACTGCTACCAACTCCTGCGTCTTAGCCAATGCCTGTGAGCGCCAATTTTCAAGGTCGGACCACCTAGGGTTTCTGAACGAAAGGAGGGGTGGGTCTTTGACTATTCCAGCAGCCCAAGGTCCATACCCACCAATGATACTTATTCCATCTTTTACCTTCCTGTTGTTTGCCATATTTTGAACTGATTCTTCAGCGTGATCGAGAACGTCCCTTAGGTTACCGGGAATGAATGACATGCTACTTAGAGCTGCAGCTGAGGCCAAGAATGCTCTTCTTGATTTCTCAGATGTGGTGGGTTTTTCCTTAGGCTTCATGAGTGTTCCATATTAAATCAATACTGACTTAGAATAATTATTGCAGGTTACCAAGCATAGTAAGTGTTTATTTGAGCTTATCATTAAAAAAGTCAATAGTCCGTTTCCATGCGAGAGTTGCTGCTGCTTCGTCATATCGGGGAGTTGTATTATTGTGAAAGCCGTGATTGACTTCCGGATAAAAATGAGCAGTATATTCTATCTTATTTTCTTTAAGCACCTTTTCATAGTCCGGCCACCCTTCATTCACTCTGCTATCAAGTCCGGCGAATTGAAGCATGAGTGGGGCCTTTACTTTGGCCGCGTCTTCATCAGAAGGTTGTCCTCCATAAAATGGTACCGCAGCTGCCAAGGTGGGCACTTTAACTGCCATCATATTTGAGATCCAACCGCCAAAGCAAAACCCTACCACACCTATTTTACCGTTACAACTTTCGTGAGAATTAAGATGGTCAAAGGCAGCGATAAAATCTTCAAGCATTTCATTGCGGTCACGCTTTCGTTGCAATGCCCTGCCATCATCGTCATTACCGGGATAACCACCTAGAGGAGTTAATGCATCAGGTGCCAAAGAAATATATCCTTCTACCGCTGCTCTGCGTCCTACATCTTCAATATATGGATTGAGGCCTCGATTTTCATGGACCACAACAATCCCCGGCAACTTCGCTTTGGCGTCTTTTGGGATAGACAGAAGACCACGGATGCTTCCTCCGCCTTTAGGTGAATCATAGGTAATGTAATCTGAGTTCAATCTTGGATCATTCGCTTTGATGACAATAGAATCTTCATAGTTAGGCATTATGAAGCTTAGAAGCGATGAGATAGTGATGCCACCTATAGCATAGAGGGATAGCTTTTCAAGAAATAATTTCCGGTCGATTTTGTTATGCGCGTAATCATCATATAGATCAAAAACTTCTTGACTGATGTCTTCTTTTCTTAGCTTTTTCATGGAAGCGGGTTATTGGATTAGGGTCAAGTTAAGCATCTTTGCCGTTATACGTATTCAAAATAGCTAATTTGGTCCTTAAAACCGAACTTCCGGTAAATCCCAATCCCATCACCTGAGGCTTGAAGAATCGCTTGCAAATACCCTAGCTCTTTAACTTTGCTTAACGCGAAAGTCATAAGCGACGATCCAATGCCTCTTCCTCGATAGGCTGATAAGGTGGCAAACCCGTATAGCCCAATTGTTCTATCATCGGTAGGGAATAGTTCGACTGTAGAGACCGGTTGTCCTTTGTGGTAGTAGACTAAGAGCCATATTTTGTTGCTCTTATTTAAATAGCTGTGGCAGGTCATTTCGTAATACTTTAAGACATTCTTATCTGAAGGCGTCCAGTTTTTAGCAATCACCTGTGCATAGTCTAATGTCAGCTTTTTACTATCGACAATAACAATATTGTTATTTGACTTCCTTTCCATTGGTTGGCGGACTTCCAAATCCAATACCATACCAATTTCTTCGTTTTGCTTCGATAGGGAAAGGTCTTCAAAGTAGTGTTTCACATTGTTGGTTAGATTCTCTTTGCTTGCCCAAACGCAAAAAGCTAGGTTACGTTGTCTGAAGTAGCCAACCGCATCGGTCACTTCTTCTTTGGTAAGTTTACTACCTCTGATAATATGGATGATGTTAAATGTGTCGCAAGACAATCCGCTATCAACATATGTCAGATTCTCCAAATGCGTTACCTTCATCCCGGCTGTTTGATCAGGGATTTTGCAGGCGTGTAGATGGAAGTTTGTATCTATATCTTTGAGAATGCTAGTCACAACCGGAGTAGGGTAATGAATACAGTCAGGGTTCAGCTGACATATAGGTATAACTACCTAAAACATATCTTAATTAAAATGTCCCCTCATCAACATCTTTGACAAATTGGATCACCCCCTCAAAATAAGTTTTTTGATCGTCGTACATAGAAAGGTGACTTCCATTGGGACAATGCCAATACCTGCCGTTTTGGAATGCTGAGGCCATCCACTCCATTTGTTCCGGATCCATAGTGTCATAGGCGCCACCTATGGTTAAGGTTGGTGTATATATTTTGGCTAGATCGGCACTTCTGTCCCATGCTTTTAATTTAGCATCACCAACTACCCCAAACTCACTGGGGCCCTGCATGGTAACATACATGTCCCCATTGATCTTGGCGAAGGCCCGGTTTACAGGATCGGGCCACTGCTCAAGCGGCATTCTCAGCACGTGCTCGGGATAATAATGGGTGTAGATCAACTCACTGTATCTTGGGTTTGAATAATCCGCGCTTGCTTCTAGTGCTCTTATTTCAGCTAAGACATCAGGGTCCAGTTGCGGGCCTAAGACACTATCTGCATATTTCATATAGTCAGGAATCGAGGAAACCATATTGGAAATGATCAGGCCTTTAAGGTTGTCCTGATATTTTAACGCATATTCTATACCTAAAATACCTCCCCATGAATGCCCAAGCAGATAAAAGTTGCTATTGTCTAGCCCAAGTGCCTTGCGCACTTGCTCTACTTCTTCGACAAACCGGTTTACATTCCATAGACTGCTATCAGAGGGCTTGTCACTGTAAGCGGACTCTAACTGGTCATAATAATAGTATTCGATCTCGGCATTGGGCAAATAGGAATCGAAACATTCGAAGTATTCGTGCGTAGCTCCGGGTCCTCCATGCAACAATAGTACCTTCATAGTAGGATTGTTGCCCACACGTTTGGTCCACACTTGAAAGTCACCGGCAGGGGTTGTTATTGGTATCATCTTAACACCGCCGCTTAAATGATCATCACGGTTGGAGTAGTCAAGATAACTACTCTTACTTTCTGTAGCTACGCTATTGGTTTCCGATGTTTTGGTACAGCTTTGGACAACAAGCAGCAGGAAGAGCGCCAGTACTACATTTTTCATGGTTGAAGTGATTAATTAAAACTTGCATCAATATAGGTATAAAATGTTTCCTACTAATTAATTAGATAGTAGCTTGATCGCATCTGGCTTACTAGTCGGCTCACCAATTTGCGTATGTTATTCGGACTTTTTAATTAACTGATCTAATTTTCCATTTGCTTCATCAACGCCCTCCTGAAGATGAAGGGCTTGATACCTCTTTTTCACTTCTTTCCACACAGAAATAGCTTCGGTAATCTTTCCACGCTGTACCAGCAACAGGCCAAATCCGCGCAAAGCGTTGGCTAGGTCACCGCTACTGGTCTTGGCGTTGCTCCTGTAAATGTCCAGAGATTGCCGATAGTTCTTTTCTGAACCTTCTTGATCGCCTAGCCGCCGCTGTATGTCGGCAATATGTCGGGTCGAGTGAGCAATCTTATTAGAGTTGCCATCCTTCTTGTAATATTCTAGTGACTGCTGCCAAAACTCCAGAGCCTGCTGGTGGTTGTTATGATCCGATTCAAATTGTCCATAGATATGGGATATCCGGCCAAGATGATTATAATCATTATCCTCACAAAGCTCATGGGCTTCATTTAACAGGGCCTGGGCTTCCGCATACTTTCCTTGTCCTCTTTTAGCCCAACTGGTTGCTAGAAGTGTTCCTATTTTTGAATTGTTGTCCATATGATAGGAACTCGTTATACTGGTATAAAAGCCTCTTGCGCGGCTACGTGATGTATCGGCATCTCGGGGATTCTTGGCTTTAACCATTCCACCAAATACTTCATGCCGGGTTCCTCACTTACAGCGTGACCAAGAATGACAAGCCCGCGATTGAGGCCGCCAAAGGTAGCATCGCGAATATACTCGCTGGTTTCCCATTCGGCTACTTCGCCTACTACCAGGACGTCGAATTGATTTGAGGAAAGAAAATTGATTTGATTCTTTCCA
>JBPCUG010000447.1:0-3548 GCA_051011275.1 Cyclobacteriaceae bacterium
CCGGATCGTTGACCAGTATCATGGCGGCAATGGTAATACCTCGAAGCACATCAAGGGATATCAGTCGGGTGGAAGTGATCATCATGCTTGGGTTGATAGGTCGACCAATATAAAAAATATTATCAAACAGTTGATTAAATCTTTCCTGCTCAGGATATTGTAGGATTGTAGCTAACCCTTGTAAGTAAAAATCCCCTATGGATGGAACAGCAGTAATATATACCCATGGAATGTTGCATCAGTCTAATGCCAAGACTGCTCATGGGTTGATCCGTAGCGGCTCTCGATATCAGATCACATCGGTAATAGATCACAACCACGTTGGCAAGGATGCAGGAGAGCTTGTAGATGGTAAGGCTAGGAACATTCCTATCTACGCCAGCGTATCCGATATGGTTGAGCAAGGGGGAGCGCCTCCCGATTACCTGATCATAGGCATTGCCACTAAAGGTGGTTACTTACCTAAAGAGATGAAGTTGGTGATCAAACAAGCTATGGCAAATGCCATTTCGATTGTAAATGGTTTGCACGAGTTTATGCATGACGATCTGGAGTTGCTGGAATTAAGCCAGCAGCATAATGTTTCACTGGTGGACATCCGCAAACCAAGGGCCAAAACCGAGCTTAACTTTTGGACCGGCGCCATCCATTCTGTGGCCTGCCCAATAGTAGCGGTTATGGGCACCGATTGTGCCTTGGGTAAAAGAACTACCGCACGTTTTCTGACCGAGGCGGCCAAGGAAGCAGAACTTAATGCACAGATGATCTATACCGGCCAAACCGGATGGTTGCAAGGAGGGGAATATGGGTTTATCTTCGATTCCACATATAATGACTTCGTTTCGGGGGAGCTGGAGCATGCAATCGTTACCTGCAGTAAGGAGACCAACCCCGATATGGTGATAATCGAAGGACAGGCCGCTTTGCAGAATCCTTCCGGACCTTGTGGCTCGGAGTTCCTGGTTTCTGCCGCAGTAGATGGAGTGGTATTAATGCATTCGCCCACCCGCACTCATTACGGCGATATAGAATCCTTTGGTGAAATAAAGCCGTTGCAGACAGATCTTGATTTGATTCGGCTGTATGGTTCCAAAACAATTGCCATTGCATTGCATACGGAAGGACTTAGTTTAGATAAAGCCAAAGAATATCAAAGTCAATATCAAGATCAATACGAGTTGCCTGTAATCTTGCCTGTGGAGGATGGGGTCTCCTCGATAATTCCTGTAATACAACAATTGCCTAAAACATCAGCCCTTTGAAGATAAAACACATATCATTTGAGAAAGTCGACTTGTCCCTGACACGGCCTTATAAGATCGCCTTCAAGACCGTAAATAGCGTGGAGAATTTGGTTTTAATACTACAGCTGGAAGATGGGACCATAGGGTTAGGCGCTGGGAACCCAAGTAAACAGGTGGTAGGAGAAAGCCTGGAGGAAGCTATGAACGTACTTGCTGAAGATAGCTCGTCTTTCTTGATCGGCAGGGATATTAGAACTATTGGGCAATTGTGCTACGAGGTACAAAATGCGTTCTTCAAAAACCCTTCAGTTCGGACTGCTTTGGAGACAGCACTATATGACGCCTTTACTCAATACTTGGATGTTCCGTTGGTATCGTACTTAGGTCAGAAAATTAAATCTCTTCCTACTTCTATTACCATTGGTATTAAGAATGTAGCGGACACCATATTGGAGGCCCAAGAATATGTGGATCGCGGTTTTAAAATACTAAAGGTAAAGCTAGGCAATGACCTGGCTGAGGATATTGAGAGAATAGCCTTGATCCGGGAACGATTTGGTAAAGAAATACTAGTTCGTATCGATGCTAACCAAGGTTATAGTACCGATGACTTGAATACTTTTTGCCGGGAGACCAGACAATATAACCTTGAGCTTATTGAGCAACCCATGACGGCCAAGGATCTGGAATCGATGAGACTGCTGGATGATGACATAAAAAATTTATTAGCTGCAGACGAATCATTGATCAGTCCTGAAGATGCTCTCAAGCTTTTGTACCCCAAACCTTGTTGTAAGATATTCAATATAAAATTGATGAAATGTGGTGGTATAAGCGAGGCTTTAAAAATTGCCTTCATAGCCCAGCAACATCAAGTCGATCTGATGTGGGGATGCAATGATGAGAGTATCATAAGCATAGCTGCCGCACTTCATACTGCTTTTTCTTGTTCAGGCACAAAGTACATTGATTTGGATGGCAGCCTGGATCTAGCCAAGGATGTGGTGGAGGGAGGCTTTATTTTGGAAGATGGCAAAATGTCTGTGAATGGAAAACCTGGACTGGGAGTTAGTTTGGTAATGTGATAATGCGGTAATGTGCTAATTCGTAAATTAGGAATGTGTGGGAAAAATTATGATTACAGGGTAGGGATTTATAATTTAGAGAAACCTGATTAACAATATATGCGGAACTGGAAAGTAGGTCTTACGCTAATACTTATTTTCGCTATCGCTTTTTCCTCCAGCCTGGTCTCACCGCCTACCAAGAAGTTACCTCCATTTTTAAACCAGGGACAAGAGTGGGTTGATTCCGTTTTCAATACTATGAGCCCTGATGAGCGCATTGCTCAGTTGTTTATGGTAGCTGCTTATTCAAATCGGGATAGCAAGCATGAGGCTGCTATTACTCGGTTGATTGAAGAGTATAAAATTGGTGGATTGGTCTTTTTCCAGGGTGGGCCGTTAAGACAGGCTGCCATGACCAATCGATATCAGGCAAAGTCTAAAGTGCCGCTATTGATTGCCATGGATGCGGAATGGGGGCTGGGAATGCGACTGGACAGTACCATCAACTTTCCTTATCAAATGACTTTGGGTGCGATTGCTGACAATGATCTGATTTATGATATGGGTGTTGAAATAGCCAGGGAATTCAAACGACTTGGAGCCCACATCAGCTTTTCTCCCGTAGTAGATGTAAATAATAATCCTAAAAATCCTGTGATCAACTACCGGGCGTTTGGCGAAAACAGGGAACAAGTGACAGCCAAAGGCGTGGCTTATATGAAAGGGCTTCAGGACCAAGGCGTAATGGCAGTGGCCAAACATTTTCCAGGGCATGGCGATACAGATACGGATAGTCACAACGACCTACCGGTGATCCCCCATCAACGTACTAGATTGGACTCAGTAGAGCTGCACCCTTTTGTAAACTTAGTAGAGAATGGTGTAGGAGGCGTAATGGTGGCTCACATGAGTATTCCATCGTTAGATGCCACCGAAAATTTGCCTTCAACATTATCCAAGCCGATAGTTGAAGATTTGTTGAAAAAAGAACTTGGTTACTCGGGCTTGATTTTTACCGATGCTTTAAATATGAAAGGTGTGACCAAGCATTTTCCACCAGGGGAGGTGGATGTAAAGGCATTAATAGCAGGCAATGACGTATTGGTGTTTACTCAAGATGTTCCATTGGCATTAAAGAAAATAAAAGAGGCAATAAAAAAAGGAACACTTTCACAGAAAGATATTGATCGCCGTTGTAAAAAAGTTCTAGCTGCTAAATTTTGGGCTGGGTTGTCCA
>JBPCUG010000448.1:0-2803 GCA_051011275.1 Cyclobacteriaceae bacterium
TCAGTTGGTAGAGCATCTCCCTTTTAAGGAGAGGGTCCTGGGTTCGAGCCCCAGCCGAATCACTTGCCATCTTGTCATTTCGATGCGGAATACCCGAAGACCTTCGGGATGAAGCGAGAAATCTTAATCGAATCGCTTGACGATAACTTCCCAATGTAGCTTAGTGTTCGCTGTACATCATAGATCTCTCCTACGTCGAGATGACACAGTTGGAAAATGATGCTTATCCCAACAACGGATCCACCAATCCCAACACCTCTATAGCCAGCAACCCTAAAACGCCCACCAACAGCACATAATAAACCGTGGGTATAATCGTCTTCCTTAAGATGTTCCCCTCTTGGCCCAGCAGCCCCACCGTCGCCGAAGCAGCTACAACATTATGAATAGCAATCATATTGCCAGCCGCTGCACCTACTGCTTGCAAGCTCACTACCATAGCTGCTGAAATAAACAATCTATCAGCCACCCCAAATTGAAAAAGGCTAAACATCAAGTTGCTCACGGTGTTGCTGCCGGCGATAAAAGCACCTAAGGCGCCGATACTGGGAGCAAACAATGGCCAGATCTCACCCACATGCATAGCTACCCATTCTGCCATAGCGATAGGCATGCTGGCCAATCCCTCGACATTGATCCCGGAGTTGATATAGATCCTGACCATAGGCACCGTAAAGATGAGCACAAATCCAGCTCCCAACAGCATACGAGCGGAGTCGCTAAAAGCTTTTTTAACTTCCATTTGGGTCATGCCATGATAAAAGCAGGTGATCACAGCTACCAACAATAGGATACTTCCCGGAAGGTACAACGGCGTAGTAGCCCCACTGATCTGGGTGCCGAAAATCTCGACCCATTCAATTTTTATTGAAGTCAAAAAAGACTTGATAGGCAACTGGGGTAATCGAGTTAGCACCAGAAATATGGCCAGCAACAAATAAGGCAACCAGGCCTTAAAAAGTGACACGTCCTTTCTGGTCTTCAATTCCTCTGGCGCCATACTGATTTTTCCCATCCAAAATGCCGGCCAGGAAGATCGGTCGGGGAAGTCCCAAGTTTTTTGGGGCAATAAGAAACCTTTTCTGGCCGCAAAAGTAACCAAAGCTAAACCTATCAAAGCGCCAAGTAAAGATGGGAACTCTGGTCCCAAATAAATACCGGTAAGCATATAGGGTATGGTAAAAGCCAGTCCGCCAAACAAGGCAAATGGAAAAATAGCCAGCCCTTCCTTCCAGGATTTGTTGGCGCCGAAAAAGCGTGTCATCATAGCACACATAAACAAAGGCATTATGGTTCCGGCTATAGCGTGAAGCACCGCCACATTAGTGGTGATCAATTGTAAGTAGTCGGAAAAGGTCCAGCCGGCTGCTGTTAGTTGAGCGGTCACTTCGGGGTTTTCCAATCCGCCACGAATACCTACCAGCACAGGCGTGCCCACAGCCCCAAAAGTGACTGGAGTACTCTGCACCATCATCCCCAGCATGACCGCAGCCAAAGCAGGAAAGCCCAGCGCCAATAAAAGTGGCGCTGTAATGGCTGCAGGTGTACCGAACCCGGCCGCACCTTCAATAAAAGCACCAAACAACCAAACTGTGATTACTACCTGTACCCTACGGTCAGTGCTGATATTGGAGAAGCCATTGCGTATCACGGTAATAGCTCCGGAATATTTTAGAACGTTGAGCAAAAGGATCGCCCCAAAAATGATGTAGAGAATATCAAAGGTGATGAAGAAACCTTGGAGTGTGGAGGCGATTGCATCCAGCAGTTCCATACCCCAGGCGGCTACAGCAATAACCAAAGTAAGCAGGTATACCAGTGGCATCACTCTTTTCGCCGGCCACCGCAAGCCCACTAAGAAAATTGCGGCCAACAGTATGGGCGATATCGCCAATAATGCTTGGGTAGATAAGGGCATCAGCTACTAAAGTTGTTGTTCGTTTTATGGATAAAGTCTATCATAGGCCCATACAATAAAAGAAAAATTTCTGATGATTGCTTGAAACTGAGCATCTTGGGTAAAGCTCTCAAAAACATCATGGCAAAATAATCCTAAGGAGGCAACAAAATGGCAGGGAATCCGATAGTAATAAATACACAACTGCAATAAATCTCAACCACAATCCCAAGAAGATGAAAAACGTATTCGTAACCGGAAGTAGCACCGGTTTTGGTCTGTTGATCACCAAAAGGCTACTAGAAAATGGATACACAGTATTTGCCAGCATGCGCAATCTCAAAGACCGTAATGCTGCCAAGGCAGAGTCCTTAAGCGTGTTTGCCCAGGACAAACCAGGGAAGTTACACTTACTGGACCTGGACGTAACTTCAGACTATTCTGTCGATGCAGCAATCGAGAAGGCACTGAAATTAGAAGGCCAGATCGACATACTGGTTAATAATGCCGGTGTCGGCCAGGGTGGGCAAACCGAAGCATTTCTCAATAATCAATTTCAGCAAGTATTTGATGTGAATGTTTTCGGTGTTCAGCGAACCATGCGGGCTGTCTTGCCTTCTATGCGTAAAAATGGAAGTGGATTGGTCATAAATATCTCCAGTGTTATGGGCCGGATCATAATTCCATTTGCCGGGATCTATACCGCTTCAACCTATGCTTTGGAAGGCTTAAGCGAAAGTTCCAGCTATGAATTAAAAGGAACAGGGGTGGATGTGGTGATAGTAGAGCCTGGAGGTTTTCCTACCAACTTCATTGACAGCATGATGTATCCCGCTGATGAGGAACGAGTCAAAAGTTATGGCGATCTTGCTGATGCGCCTGAAAAATTGTGGGGCGGTCTGGGAG
>JBPCUG010000449.1:0-2513 GCA_051011275.1 Cyclobacteriaceae bacterium
AAAAAGATAGGATCTCCGTCAATGAATACTATCAAACCAATGTCCCCGGGGTATATGCAATTGGCGATGTAATTAAAGGCCCGTGGTTAGCCCATGTCGCTTCCGCCGAAGGTATTATTTGCGTGGAGAAAATTGCCGGACAAAATCCGGAGGCTCTTAACTATAATAACCTTCCTGGTTGTACTTACTGTCAACCTGAAATAGCTTCGGTTGGCTATACCGAAACTGCTGCCAAGGAAGCGGGGTATGAAATTAAGGTGGGCAAATTTCCTTTCAGTGCTTCCGGAAAAGCGAGTGCAGCCGGAGCAAAAGAGGGGTTTGTAAAGCTGATCTTTGATGCCAAGTACGGTGAATGGCTCGGAGCCCATATGATTGGAGCAAATGTAACCGAAATGATCGCCGAGGTGGTGGCAGCCCGTAATCTGGAAACCACAGGACATGAGATCATCAAATCGGTGCATCCCCATCCAACCATGTCAGAAGCGGTAATGGAAGCCGCGGCAGCTGCATATGGAGAGGTGATTCATCTATAGCATTAAAGAAAATTTTCTTTTGAAAAACCCCGATCAGGCAGATCGGGGTTTTTTGTGTCCAGCCGTCGGGAACTTCATAACTTTTTGATTGTTAATAGGGAGCATTGGGAATCCATCATGGCCCTCAATGCATAAATGGCATAGAAATTGGTTGTAATTGACCACTTCCCTTAACCACAACACTATGTAATAGCTATACCTATTCATTAATTAACCTAAAATTGTGTGTGTTATGAAAGGATTAGCTGTAAACAGGTGTGTTTTTCTTCTAACAATTCTATTTGTTCCATTCGTCGGTTGTGAATCTGAACCAGAAGTAGTGCCAGCAGCGCCTCCGGAGATAGTAAAATTCCCTAATGTAGAAGCGGCTCTGAAGCCATATTTTCAAAGGTTCGAGGATGAGGCCTCAAGGCGTGGACTGGATGTAGACCTTACCGAGGCTGGTATTACCGGAAGTATTATCGAAATTGATGAAAACCATGTAGCTGGAAGGTGTAGTTACGGTAGAGGATTTAATCCTAACCGGGTTACGATCGACGAAGGTTTTTGGAATCGCGCCTCCGATCTATTCAAGGAATTTATCGTTTTTCACGAGTTGGGACATTGTTATCTTTTGAGGGGCCATTTGGAAACAGCTTTTAGAAATGGAGCCTGTGTGAGTGTGATGCGGAGCGGGACCCAAAATTGCCTGGACAACTACAATTTCAGGACCCGGGAGTTTTACGTCGACGAACTATTCTTCCCCGACCAGGTTTCGATCTAGTTCTGTGCCTGTTTGAACCATCCAACATTTTCTAGCGTTCTTCGACTGGAGATCGCGATGTAAGTTTTGAGGCATTTACGGAGGTAGATTTTATGGACAATTGCATAACTTTAATATGGATTACTCGTTCTGATTTTAACGATATTTTTTGACATGAGACATATTCTTTATTTATCCTCCTTTTTTGTTTTTACCCTCCTTGTTGCCTGTAGCGAGGATGAATCTCCTTCGGCTACCGGCCGTAGTGAAGCTTTCGAGTTAGCTTCTATTAATGGCAATGGTGTACAGGGCTCGGTAAGTTTTATCGAACGGACTGACAACGTAGTTCAAATCGATATTACCATATCTGGTACACAACAGGGGGATAGCCATCCGGCTCACATTCATTTCGAAAGCGTAGCAGAAGGAGGAGACATTGCCATTAGTTTAAACCCGATCGTTGGTTCATCCGGAACCAGCACAACTGAAGTGACAGCTCTTGAAAATGGTGCTCCGGTTACCTACCAGGAATTAATAAACTATGATGGACATCTTAATATACACTTAAGCGAATCTGATTTGGGAACGCTTATTTCACAAGGAGATGTTGGCGGCAATGCGTTGACTGGGCAAAGGGAAAGTTATGCGCTGGCAGAAGTTGATTTTCCAGGTACCAGCGGCACGGTCACTTTTTCAGAAAGAAGGAATGGTCTGGCTTTGGCCACCGTTCAGATCCAAAATGATCTTCCTGGTACCTCTCACCCAACCCATCTACATTTAGGAGCGGTAGGTGATGGCGATGTAGCCAAGGGGTTGAATCGTACTGACGGTGATACTGGCCTTGGGTTCACCCACATGGAGGCTTTAAATGACGGCAGCAGTATCAGCTATGGGGACCTACTAGTTTTTGACGGCTTTGTTCGTGTGCATTGGGGCCCGGGTGATGATAGTTTGAAGCTATATATCGCACAAGGCAATATAGGCAGTAATGCTAACTAGCTATGCTTAGCATTGATAAAAAAGGCTTCATTCTATTTTGAAGCCTTTTTTATTGGTAGATGTAACGGAATATTCTACTTTTAAAAAATGGCTAGTATGCTTAACAGTTGGCGACTTGGTGCATCTCTTCCCGTAGTTCTGCTCCTCTGTATGTCTTGTCGTAGGGAAGCGCCACAAAGTGATGTATGAACACCAACATATGTACCTCAGGATATTCGTGCCTTCTTGAAGTACCAAGA
>JBPCUG010000450.1:0-3132 GCA_051011275.1 Cyclobacteriaceae bacterium
GCGTTTGCGTAGTTCCGGTGTCCATCCTGTTTTCACCCGGCTCAATGACATGGCATAGGCCATCCCCTGCTCCAACGGTCGGTTTTCATGCATGGCTTCAATGGTCGGACCATATTGCTCGCTGCGAGCCAATACTTCTTTGGTATTGAGGTCGGCTTCAATTGTGGCCTCAGTCTGTTCCATCAAATCCATGGTGGTTGCTACCAATTCAGGTTCCTGCAAATAAGCGAGAAGATCACAGAGCTCTCGATCCAGGGCTGGTACCGCGGTAGGATAATCTGGTAGCTGAGCTTTGATCTTACTAGTAAGATTTGCTGGTGCACCCATTCGGGAAAAAACCAATCCATAAGTACGAATTAGGTCCAGTTGCTGTGATTCGCCTAAAGCGCTGGCGTCGATAGAAAGTAATCCCTTGGCCAGGTTGTCCTTGGATGAAGGGTCTCCCATTCGAGCTAAAGCTAAGGTTCCTTGCATTTTAGCTACTGGATCTGTTTCCTCCATTACAAGTTCCTTCCACTCATCCACCGGCTGATTTTCGATGGCAACTCTCGCTGCATACCGAATAAAGCGATCTTCGTGATTGAGATAAGGCCAGGCTTTTTCTATCGCTCCTACCTGCGGCTTTTGCAGATCTTCAAGCATATGGCGGGTAGCTCTAGCTTCACTGCCGGCGTCGTTAGTTTCTATAGCGGCTGGCTCAGTCGATTCGGTCCCAACATAACTTACCCGATAAAGCCCTGATTCAATACGACGACCTCCGGTCACAAAGTACATTGAGCCGTCTGCTCCAATGGTAGCATCAGCAAGGGGTAATGGTTTTCCTGATAAAAACTCTTCCTTAGTACCAGTATAGGTAGAGCCGTTGGGAGTCATTTCAACAAAGAACATAGTACCAAAACTCCAATCTAAAATAAACAGACCTTTTTGATAACGCTGGGGAAACTTAGTCCCCTTGCCCATAACAATACCAGTAGGTGACCCCTGACCAATATCCACGACTCCGGGAAGATTGTCAGGATAATAAGCCGGCCATTTGCCTGAGCCAGTACGCCAACCAAACTCCGCACCGTTTATCGCATGACAAACTCGGATGGGTCGATACCAAGGTGAGCCGAGATCCCACTCCATATCCGAATCAAAGGTGAATAACTCACCGGCTTCGTTAAATGCAATGTCATAAGCGTTCCGGAAACCGGAGGCCACCACTTCCCATTCTTTTCCTTCCGGATCAGTCTTTACGATCCACCCGCCTGGAGCTTTGCGCAAGTTGGCATGCCCTCTAGGATCTTTAAACGCAGGAAAAAGTCGATCTTCTTTCCAATTATTAGGAAGTATGGAGCCAAACTGCTCCGGTACATCGGTATGATTACCGGCAATGAAATATAATGAGTTGCCATCCGGGCTGAGGTGAATGCTATGAGGCCCGTGTTCGCCGGCGCCATTTAATGAAACTAAGGTTTGAATGGAATCCAATTGGTCGTCGCTGTCGGTATCCATGAGTCGATAAAACCCACTGCCATGGCCATCCAATGGATCGAAGCTATTGACTGAAACATACAAACTATTAAAGGCCCATAACAAACCTTGTGCTTGCCCGATCTCTAATGGGATCTTTTCAACCTGCACAGAATCTCCTGACTCCGGTACTGTAACGCGATAGAGATACCCATATTGGTCAGAGACGATCAACCGGCCTTTGGGATCGGTGGTGATAGCTACCCAAGAGCCTTGCTCGTGCTCACTGGGGCTGTAGAGTAGTTCACCTTTAAAACCGTCTGGTAGCGATAGGCCCGCGGTTTCTGGCGCAGTTGTTTCCGGTTCGGTACATTGGCAAAAGAAAACAGAGATTAAGTAGAAGGCAAAGAAAGTTTGATAGGGAAATTTCATAGTTGACAATTATTGAGCTGCTCAAAATACAAATAAAATGCTTGCAAGTAAAGTAAAGCGTTCATACTACTATCTGTTACGAAACTCCCAAGGTGGTATGGGGTTTTTCTCGCTCCACAAACCCAGTTTGGCTTTCTGTGCTTTTCTCTCCATTCGGGCCAGTCGAAAGTCGCTGGTATACCGGGTAAAGTGCCAGGCGTAACCTTCTTCAACCAGCAAATGATTGAGTGTTTCTTCTCCCGCAGTAACCCAGCCTATAACCCGCCCATATCTATCAGTATCCAGGACTTCTACTGCTACCTCCTTACCTTTAGCCCATTCCAAAGTAAAGGCTTTGGCCTCCAAACCATACGCCTGGTTTAGCTCAGGGCAATCAATGTAAGCTACTCTTACTTTGATTTTCTCTCCTTGTTCCGGCTGCAAGATAAAGGTATCTCCATCGCTTACGTGTACCACTTTTCCTACATTGCTCTGTGGATGTGGCCCAGGACAACCAACAAACAAAAGCAGACCAACGAACCAAAACCAACCATGAAATTTTTGGAGCATTTTATTTATCTTAGCTAAATAGACCTACGAGGTTTTAAAAACCTCGTAGGTCTGAAACTGACAAGACAAATATGAAAAAAAGATGTGAATGGGCCGCTGATACTTTCGATCAATATATCGCGTATCACGACAAAGAATGGGGCGTCCCGATCTACGACGACAAAACCCACTTTGAATTTCTGATTTTAGAAGGGGCTCAGGCGGGACTGAGCTGGAGCACCATATTAAAAAAGCGAGAAGGCTATCGAAGGGCCTTCGCCGACTGGGATGTAGAAAAAGTAGCACGCTTTACCGAAAAGCGTCAGCTTAAACTTAGGGAGAATCCCAATATCATTCGCAACAAATTAAAGATCGCCTCCACAGTGATCAATGCTCAAAAATTTATCGAGGTACAAAACGAGTTCGGCAGCTTCTCCAAGTACATCTGGGGCTTTGTCGATGGTAAACCAATTAACCGGAAGCTTAAAAAAATGAGCGAAGTCCCTGCCACAACCAAGGAGTCGGATGTCCTTAGCCAAGACCTGAAAAAGCGCGGATTTAAATTTGTAGGCAGCACTATTATCTATGCCCACATGCAAGCCACAGGATTGGTGAATGATCATACTACGGATTGTTTTAGGTATAGGGAGGTGATGAAAATGGTGAGATGAATTAGTATATTGTTAGTAGTACTCCAACTTCCAACCACCCTTACTC
>JBPCUG010000451.1:0-2901 GCA_051011275.1 Cyclobacteriaceae bacterium
GAGCGGAGTCATTATTTGATGGACAAGGATTTATTAACTCTACCAACTGGCGAGATATGCATAACACAAGGGGAAGGAATAATCCCATGGTAGGTCGATCCATTTTTGATGTGGGCTCACGAGTTACAGCCTTCCTTACCTATCGTAAAGAATATGCTGGGGTTGCGGCTACTGGTATCACATTGTTCTATAATGGTCAATCAGGCCAGCCCTTTTCCTACGTTTACAATGATAATGGTGATTTAACCAATGAAGATTCAGAGGAAAGGCAAATGATCTATGTCCCTCGGAATCAAAGTGAAATAGTTTTCGCCGATCAAGCCACTGCTGCTGCTCAATGGGCGGCTTTGGATGCTTATATCGAAGGTGACGATCACTTGAAAGATCGGAGAGGCGCATATGCAGAGCGCAACCAATCCCGTACACCCTTTGAAAGTGTAATAGATCTTAAGATCACACAGGACTTCTTCATCAATACTCCAAATGGTAGAAGGCATACCTTACAGGTATCTTTTGATATCTTTAACTTCTCCAACTTCATAAACAAAAACTGGGGTAGAAGATACTTTGTAGGTGATGACAATTTCGAATTACTCACCTTTGAAGGATTTGCTTTGGATACTAGCGGGGAAGAAACCCTTCAGCCTACCTTCTCATTCAACGATCCGGGTGATCCTTATGATATTTTAACCTCCGGGATTAACAGTGGTCGCTGGGCCGCACAGTTTGGCGTGAGATACAGCTTCTAGAAGCTCCCCAAAATGGACAAAAAAGACCCCCTATTTTGGGGGTTTTTTGTTTTGAGCCTATCAAGCGGCGACATAACACCTTGTTTTAGATCATGCAACCGACCCTATTTGAGTAGTTTTAAATAGGAGTAATAATTCTGTTTCTAAAATCAAAATCGCCATAGCTATGCAAAATTTTACTAAATATCTTTATTTGCCTTTTCTGTTACTAATTGCTTCCCATCTAGGGTTTGGGCAAGGTGCTACAACAGCCAAAATGAATGGTCGTATCCTTGATGAAAACGGCGAAGGGCTGCCGGGAGCTAACGTGATTGCAGTGCATCAGCCTACCGGATCGCAATTCGGTTCAGTCAGCAATATTGAGGGTCTCTACAACATTGTCAACATGACTGTAGGTGGACCTTATACCGTTACCGTTTCATTTGTGGGTTACGAAGACCAAACAACGGAAAACGTATATTTGGAATTGGCTCAAACCTTCAAACTTGATGTGGGGATGAAGGAAGCAGCCGAGCAGCTGGAAGCAATAGAGATCGTTGCCACCGGAGGAGTTTTTGATGGTAACCGCACCGGCGCAACTACTAAAGTTGGTAAGGAGACGCTCACTTCAGCCCCAACTGTAAGCCGGGACCTTTCAGATTTCACCAGACTAGATCCAAGAGCTTCCATCAACCTGGATGGGGAAGGTAATTCTATATCTTTTGGAGGTATTAACAATCGATATAATGCAATATTTATTGATGGGGCGGTAAATAATGATCTATTTGGCCTGGCTCAATCAGGTACCAATGGAGGGCAAACCGGTATTTCACCAATAAGTATTGATGCCCTGCAAGAAGTTCAGATTGTTCTTGCCCCCTATGATGTAACCTTAGGTGGTTTTGCCGGAGGCGGGATCAACGCTGTAACCCGTAGTGGTACCAACCAATTTGAAGGCTCAGTTTACTACTTGTTTAGGAATGAAGGGATCGCCGGTAAAACTCCGGAAACACCCGCCAACGGATCCCGAGAGAAATTGCCTGATTTTAGCTCCAAGACCTATGGGGCTCGCTTGGGTGGTCCGATTATAAAAAACAAGCTATTCTTTTTCGTAAATGCTGAAATTCAAAGAGATGAAACGCCCGAACCATTTGATTTTGGTAACTACAATGGGACTGCCACACAGGCTGACTTAGATGCTATTATTGCCAAAGTGCGTAATGACTACAACTATGAGCCTGGAGATTTTTTAAATACTTCAAACAAGTTAGAAGGTGAGAAGTTTCTAGGTAAAATAAACTGGAACATTACTAACGATCATAAGGTTTCCTTCCGCCATAGCTATACCAAGGCTACGGTACTGGGGAGAAGGACCGTTGATGCAAGTAACCTAACTTTTGAAAATAACGGGCAAAATTTTCCATCGACTACCAACTCTTCCGCCTTGGAGTGGAAGGCCAATTTTTCGGACCAGGTATCAAATAACCTGATCGTCGGGTATACTACGGTTAGAGATGATCGAGATATTTTAGGAGAGCCATTTCCCAATATAAGTATCAGCGATGGCAATGCAGAGATCAATTTGGGTGCTGAACCGTTCTCATTTGCTAATGTGGTTGAGCAAGATGTTCTCACCATAACCGATAACTTAACTGTTTTCAAAGGCAAACACACCTTCACTTTCGGCACACATAATGAATTCTACAAAATATTTAATCTGTTTTTACCATTGCATGTACCGCAATACAGCTACTCCAGTGTAGACAAGTTTTTCGCAGATGAGGCCTTCCTTTATCTTTATGGTCATGAAATAGGCAATCAAAATATCGGTGATGACGCTGTTTCCGTAGCTGCCGACTTTAATGCTTTTCAACTTGCCTTTTACGGTCAGGACGAAATACAAGTTAATGATAGATTGAAGCTTACCTTAGGCATTAGGCTGGATATCCCCAGCTTTATCGATGATGCGCCCCAAATCAATACTGATTTCAATAACAATGTGATCCCCATCCTTGAAGAAGAAGGATATGATCTAGAAGGTGCTAGAGCTGGAATTCCTCCATCTACACAATTCATGCTGAGCCCCAGAGTGGGTTTTAATTATGACTTGAGAGGAGACAAAACTACCCAGGTACGGGGCGGTATTGGCGTATTTACCAGTCGGATTCCCTTT
>JBPCUG010000452.1:0-4280 GCA_051011275.1 Cyclobacteriaceae bacterium
TAAAAGGTGATTTGGTTTTGATCAAACCGGGAGAAAAAGTACCTGCCGATGGCTCGATCATCAAAGGATCCAGTTACCTCAATGAGTCTATGCTCACCGGGGAATCAAAGCCGATAAAAAAAGAAATAGGTGACCAAGTAATCGGTGGCTCACTCAATGGCAACCGATCATTGCAAGTAAGAGTAGAGCACACAGGCAAGGACAGCTATCTCAATAAAGTAATCACTTTAGTACAAGAGGCGCAAAACGCTAAGTCTAAAACCCAGCATCTAGCCGACAGAGCAGCCAAATATCTAACTTTTATTGCCTTGAGCGTTGGGTTCGGGACTCTAGCAGTTTGGCTGATTCTAGGTTTTGAATTTGTTTATGCCCTAGAACGGATGGTTACCGTAATGGTGATCTCTTGTCCGCATGCGTTGGGATTGGCTATCCCATTAGTAATGGGCATCTCGACTACAGTTTCAGCGCAAAACGGGCTGCTTATTCGTAACCGTACAGCATTTGAAAATTCCAGAAAGATCTCTACTCTGTTATTTGATAAAACAGGAACCTTAACTGTTGGGAATTTTGGTGTTAACCGGTATCAGTCAACCCAAGTAGACCTTTCCGATGAGGAATTGCTACAACTGGCCAGCGCCTTAGAACAAAGTTCGGAGCATCCGATCGCGTTGGGCATTATGGATAAGGTAAGGAAGCTAAATCTTAAAGTGCCAATGATCCAAGATTTCAAAGCCATTACCGGCAAAGGAGTTGAGGCCAATGTTGAAGGTAAATCTATTAAAGTAGTTAGCCCAGGTTATCTGAAGGAGCATGAGATTGCCATTCCCGTAGATGCATACAGCAGTGCGGCTGAAACGGTGGTTTTTGTTATTCTTAACGATCAATTAGCTGGATACATCGCTTTGGCTGACTCAATAAGACCTGAAAGTGCAGAGGCTATCAAGATATTTAAAAAGAATCATATTAGGGTGATGATGGCTACAGGAGATAACCAATTGGTAGCCAAAGCTGTAAGCGACCAACTGGGTCTTGATGGTTATTTTGCCGAAGTACTTCCACACCAAAAAGTTGAAATTGTAAAGAAGCTTCAGGACCAAGGAGAGTTTGTGGCTATGACCGGAGACGGGGTAAATGATGCCCCTGCCCTAGCCCAGGCCGATGTTGGAATTGCTGTTGGATCTGGAACTGATGTAGCTGCCGAAACTGCCGATATTATATTGGTCAATAGCAACCCCCAAGATATAGCCAAGTTGATCCTATTCGGGAAGGCAACCTATAGCAAGATGGTGCAAAACCTAATTTGGGCAACTGCTTATAATGCCTTCGCTATACCTTTAGCCGCTGGTGTATTATACAGCTTTGGTTTTGTACTCGGGCCCGCAATTGGCGCGGTTGTAATGAGCCTAAGCACCATTGTTGTAGCCATAAATGCACAATTGTTGAAAAGAAAAATTGAGCCATGAATACAAAAGAATGGTTAGACACTAAATCGCATTGGAACAAGATCTATTCCAAAAGTGAAACAGAGAAACTTGGATGGTACGAACAAATACCCGAACCCTCCTTTCGGTTAATTGATCAATGCCATCTATCCAAACAGGCACGCATCCTCAATGTTGGAGCCGGAGCCACTACTTTGGTTGATGAATTGATAAAAAGGGGATATCAACAATTAATAGCGACTGATATAAGCGAAGTAGCACTTGAAAATCTGAAGGCGCGAATAGAAGACAAGCACAGAGCGCAAGTCCAATGGATTGTAGATGATTTGACTAAGCCGGTAAAGTTAACAAACATTCCTGCTGTAGATCTATGGCATGATCGAGCGGTATTGCATTTTTTTCTCAGTTCTGAAGAGCAGAAAACCTATTTCGACCTGGTGAGAAAATTGGTAAAACCGAAAGGACATGTGATCATTGCCGTATTCAATTTAGCAGGTGCTGAAAAATGTAGCGGATTGCCGGTATTTCGATACAGTGAGCGAATGCTAGCAGACCGGCTGGGAGAACAATTTCAATTGATTAAATGGTTTGACTATAACTATACTATGCCTTCAGGTGCAATGCGGCCATATGTTTACACCTTATTTAAGCGCATACGATAAGCCTAGATCCATTTTCCTACCGGAACAGTTTGAATTTTAAGAAATTTAGTCTTGTCTAAATTTATATTTTTGTATATATAAATTTAATTTCGTAACTTTATTCTGCATCAATTATGGAAAGGCTAAAGTATGCGTATACCGATCATCCTCCTGCTAACTCTATCACTGTTTTGGTACGGCTGTGAGGAATTTCTGCCGGATGCACCTGCGGAAAACGAAGTACTAGATGGGCCTATCGACGGCCTTACTATGGAACAGCAGCGAATCTTCGCTGCTGGCGATGAAGCCTTTAATGAACTATTTACACCCCTCACGGGGTTAGGGCCAATCTTTGTAGCTCAATCTTGTGGAAGCTGCCATGCCGGTGATGGCAAAGGCCATCCTTCTACCACACTTACTCGATTCGGCCGCTTTGAAAACGGCATTTTTGATCACCTTCTAAGCCAAGGAGGTCCTCAATTACAAAACCGTGCTATACCAGGATTCACTTTGGAGGTTTTACCGGTAGAGGCCACCGGTGTGACAGAATTAGTGGCCCCAAGTGTAACCGGTTTAGGTCTATTAGCAGCAGTACCAGATCAAACCCTATTGGATTTAGTGGAGAAGCAAAAGAAACTAGGGCTGGTTTCTGGTGAAGTAAGTCTTATCGACCCACCTGATTTTTTCGTGCCTCAACCATTTCACATTGCCAATCCTCAAGGACAATATATTGGTAGGTTTGGCAAAAAAGCAGGAGCTATTGATCTGCTGCATCAAACGGTCAGCGCGTATAAACAAGATATGGGTATTACTTCAGAGTTTGATCCGGTAGATCCGATCAACTTTTCCGTATCTGCTAGCAATACAGATGCTGTCGAGGATCCTGAGGTCTTCACTTCAACCATTAACAGCCTGGTATTTTACCTTCGAACCCTTAAGCCTCCGTTACCAAGAGATGACCAACAGCCTGCCGTATTAAGCGGTAAAGATACTTTCACCGCCATCGGATGCGGCAACTGCCACCTTCCTGAAATGGAAACCGGGCCTTCTGACCTGGAAATATTTGCCAATAAGAAATTCCATCCCTACACCGATCTGCTTCTTCACGATATGGGCTCGGAGCTTGACGATGGCTATGTAGATGGATCTGAATTAAGCCCGGAATGGCGAACACCGCCACTATGGGGCCTCGGGCTAGCAGCAGATGCACAAGGTGGAGAAGTATTTCTACTGCATGATGGTAGAGCAAAAAGCATTGAAGCAGCTATTGAATTTCACGGAGGTGAAGCCTCCCTGAGTCGCGAACAATACGGATCTCTAAGCGACCGTGAAAGGGAAGACCTAATTCAATTCTTAGAATCTCTTTAATGAAAAGTCATCGGCGAAAATTTATAAAGAATACTGGACTGTTATGTGGTGGGATCGGCTTAGGTGCCACAGGCCTGGTAACCAGTTGCACACCCATTACCTATGTATCGGCTACTCTGATTGAAAATAAGCTATTAATTAAAAAAGCTGATTGGGGTGAAAGCAGTTTCGTAGTGGTTAAAAGTAAAAGACTACCTAAACCATTATATGTTTGCCAGCTGAGTACGGATAACTATGTAGCGCTGTTGATGGAGTGTACCCATAAACAATGCGAAGTCAGACCCTCTTCTCAGGGTTTGAATTGTCCATGTCATGGCAGCGAGTTTGATCGAACAGGTAAGGTATTGGAAGGCCCTGCTCGTGAAGATCTCGCGGAATTTACAGTCGCCTCCGATGAGGAAAATATTTATATAGGTTAGCCTTGGAGTCATGAGATATTCTCTATCCTTCTTACTTATCATCCTTATGAACCATGCTGTTCTGGCTCAAAAGCTTGACTCCCTGCTTCAAAGTACGAATAAAGATGCCATCTATGCGCGACCCTTTGTTCTGCAGGGGGAACTGGGTAAAAGCAATATCTCCATTGGAGGTTATTTGGAGGGGAACACTAACTATTTCAGCACTGATGGGGTAAGCGATGGTTTTTCTATGGAGCTCAGACGGTTTAATATATTCCTCTATACCTCCATCGCTAACCGGATCAAATTTTTATCTGAGTTGGAATTTGAACACGGGACTGAGGAGATAGCACTTGAAACCGCTTTGATAGACTTCGAAATAGATCCAAGTTTCATCTTCAGAGGGGGCATTGTGCTCCCCCCTATTGGCT
>JBPCUG010000453.1:0-3035 GCA_051011275.1 Cyclobacteriaceae bacterium
CCCTTCTTTGATCCTTAAGCTTGCTGATTATAAACTCTCCATCAGGACCTGTAAAGAAAGGAAGTCTTCTGCCAGCATTCTGTAACCCATACTGTAACCCTCGGTAAATACCCCGATTAACTTCAAAATCTTCAGCAGCAATGGTGGAATCTGCAGGGATGATAAGGGCCTCATGAAAGAAGCGAGCGTCTGCCTCGGCCGGGTCAACAGCACCATAGGCCTGCACCCAAGATTGATAGAAATCAGAGGTAATAGCTGCACCATCGGTACCATTAGCCCTTGGGAATAATGGGTTTCCGTAAAAACTACCTGACATTGAAAAATAGGACATACGGTTGTGGCCATTCAAGTCTGGGCGTTGATCTGCTGCAAATATTAACTCAGTATTGCTGTGGTTGTCATTGTCAAAGATTTCAAAGTACTCTGCAGACAATGCATATTGACCGGAGTTTATTACCATATCGCTGTATTCAATGACCTTGTCCATATCGGCATCAGTAAAATCAAAACTGGTGGAATACGGATCACGCCAAACAGCAGCATTCAGGTGCAGTCGCGCTAATAAACCCCAAACCCCTGCTTTAGTCAATCGACCGGGTCCAACATCTGTTTGTAAATCACCAATAACAGCTTCAAATTCAGACCTGATATATTCAACAGCCTCGTTGCCACGAAGAATTATAGAAAGCTCATTGACATCTTCCTTCTGAAATGTTATCCCCCAAAGATCAAGTACCAGCATATTATAAAAAGCTCTTAGTCCCCTTACTTCCGCCAAAAACACTTTGGCCTCTGCATCACCACCCGCCGCCAGAGGTTCCAACACTCTAATTGCATTTACTGTTCTTGAGATCATCACAGTAAGGTCATCCCAGACTTGTTGTAAGTTACTGTGATTACCAGTATAGGTATGTTGATGTAGTTCAATGTAGATACCATTATCACCCCAATCCCTTCCACCTCTAAAAGGGAGAATCGCTTCATCAGAAGAGATCTCCTGAACAGCGAATAATTCTGTATGCTTATACAGTTCCGGCAGCAACCCATACGCTGGGGCTACCGACCCTCTAATAATCTCACTGGCTAATATCCCGCCCGATAAGGATTCGTCTAAAACTTCCTCCACGAGATCTGTACAACTCAAACTAAACAGCATGCAGATAGTGAGCAGCCCTAGTTTCTTGTTATTTTTCATGTTAATTTTCATAACTAATTTAATTAAAATGATACGTTCAATCCTATTACAAATGTTCTGGCTTTTGGATACCCATTTAGATCGATCCCGAATGACTGTATGCCATCTATAGATCGATCCTGGTCCACTTCCGGATCAAACCCCTCATAGTCGGTTATCACAAACAAATTCTGCCCAGTAACATAAAGACGCAGGTCGGTTACCCAGTTATCAATACCCATGGCAATGGGATTAAAATTGTATCCAATGGTCAGGTTATTTAACCGCAAAAACGAGCCGTTTTCAAGATATCGGGTTGATACAGGGGATGAATTTATGAGACTTTCCGTGGGAAACTCAACTGCTCTATTGGTAGAATTTAGCGATTTCGCCAGTTTTGCTTTATAAAACTTATTCATGGCGGTATTGCTATAAATCTCATTGCCAGATACACCATTAAAATTGGCACTGAAATCAAATCCTTTGTACCTCATGTTTAGGTAAAAGTTATACATCACATCAGGTAGGGCCTGACCCACAACCATACGGCCGGCGTCCTCCCCAGCAGCGAATTCGGATAAGCTATCTGGCCCAATGCCAATAAATTCCGGCATGTAAAAGGTCCCGATTGGATGACCATTGATCAACCCGTTTATGGTGGCACCAGTTAGCCCTGAACCGGAAGCACTCCCCGTTGTCAAGATAGTAAAAGGAGAACCTTCAACATTGTTGTCTATAAGGGTAAGGTTACCACCTATACCATAAGAAACACCACCTGTGTTATTAAACTGATAATCTAAAGCAAGCTCCAATCCTTTGTTGGTAATTTCCATGTTATCCACATTTGTCCAAAATTCATTCGCTGGCTGGATAGGATCCTCAGGAACGACTTCTAGCAAAATCTTACTGGAAACTTTGTTGAAATAGTCCATAGTTCCTGATAATCTCCCATCGAACAGTTCAAAATCAAGGCCTACGTTGGTTTGTGTAGAAACCTCCCATTGAATATCCGGATTTGCCAATCGAACAAAAGTTGTTCCAGCCGTATATGGAGGTTCGGTGCCACCCAGTGGATAGCTGTCTTTATCAGATATCCTGGTAGTTAATAGAGCCTGAGTAATTTTTGATGGAATTTCCTGATTACCGGTTTGCCCCCAACCAACTCTAAGTTTTAAATTACTGATGGGAGAGGATTCCATGAATGACTCGTCTGATATTCTCCAGCCCGCAGCAAACGACGGGAATACACCGTACTTATTGTTTTCACCAAATTTAGATGAACCATCGGCTCTAACTGTAGCAGTTACCATGTATTTACCCTTGTAATTGTAGTTTACCCTACCAAAATAGGATTGCAATTCATTGATGAAAGTTGAACCTGAGGGAGGGTTGTCGGTTAGGTCAATTTCCTGTCCCAAACCAGGGTTGTAACGTGGCTCTATACCATTGTCAGGAAAATTATCCACGCTCCATCTCCTAAATCTTGCCAGTGTTTCCTGATATGAATGTCCTGCTAATACAGTTACAGCGTGATCATCAGCTACATCAAAAGAGTAGGTCAAGTAGTTTTCTATCAAGACATTTCTGCCATTGAAGAAATCTTGTTGCAATCTTCCTTCCTCAAAAGGATCGGTACTCGGAATACTTTGATCATCCAATTCGCTTGACTGATTATCATAGCCAAAATTCACTTTATATTCTAGGCCATCAATTATTTCGAAAGAGGGCGAGATATTTACAATGGTTCTCCTACTTTCCCCAAACGACCTGAATAGTTCAGCACCTGTAAGCGGATTTAAAAATTCTGCGAAGTTAGTGGGGTCTCCATTGGCATCGCGAGCCGTAAGGGTTGGATTGAAAT
>JBPCUG010000454.1:0-4689 GCA_051011275.1 Cyclobacteriaceae bacterium
CCCAAGTGGCCATAGGAGCTAAACATTTTGTGAGCTAGTTCACCTAGCGCTTTCCATTGCTGGTCTTGTAAGAGCTTATTTAAATTGACTGTGTTAACTTCATTGCTATCAATAAAAGTCTCTAATATCTCAATCAAAGCACCTTGATCTCCAGCGGTAAATTTTTCCAGAGAATTGATGTTGCAAATGCTATCAGATGCTACCTCCTCCTCCATAAGCAACTCCATAGGTTGCTCAATTTGAAATACTTTAGCCAACTTGGCTAGTAGCTCTTTTTCCTTAAATGGTTTCGTCAGGTAATCGTCTATGCCTAACTGGAGGTACTGATTGAGATCGTTTTGCATCACGTTTGCTGTAATAGCAATTATGGGAGTGGTCGCCTTTTCAGCATCGTCCAGATTTCTGATATGTTGGGCCAATTCCACACCGCTTAGCTCAGGCATTTGGATGTCAGTAAGTATGAGGTCGTATCTTCGGTCTGCTATTCTTGTCAGCGCCTCCTTGCCATTCCTCGCCACGTCAAAATTTACCCCCCATTTGTTGAGGATCAATTGAATTAACTGAACATTGAAATCATCATCCTCAACTACTAGTATGTTCTTTTCGCTTAGAGCTTCTTGATTAAAAACAGGATCCAATTGATGCTGCTCCTCAGGTAGTGACCCTTTTTGGAAAGGAAGTGCTACAGTGAAAATAGAACCTTTACCTAACTTGCTGGAGGCCGCGATGTTACCTCCCTGCAATTCAACCAATTTTTTGCATATGGCTAATCCTAAACCAGTACCTTCATATCGACGGGTAGGGGATATATCTGCTTGATTAAAGTCCTCAAATATTTCAGAGATCTTTTCCTTTGAGATGCCTATGCCAGTATCCTTCACTGTGATAGTTGCCAATATTTTCCCGGAGGCCTCCTCGACCAGCTCCAAGCCTACCGTAACTGTTCCTTGGTCGGTAAACTTAATGGCATTGTTAATTAGATTGATCAAAATTTGTCTTAACCTGAACGGATCCCCCAACAAACCTTGGCGTTCTTCCGAAGAGGTGCATTCCAAACCGATATTTTTTTCAATTGCTTTTATCTTCAGATTGTGACAGACCTCTTCAATGATATCATTAAGTTCCAAAGGGACTGTCTCAATTTTCATTTGGCCTGCTTCAATCTTTGAAAAATCAAGGATATCGTTCACTGTATCCAGAAGATGCTCCGATGAACTGGTCAAAGCCTTAAGGTATGAACGTTGGCCATCATCCAACCTGGTAGTTTTTAGCTGCTCTGAAAACCCTAAGATGGCATTTAGAGGGGTTCTGATCTCATGGCTCATATTTGCTAAGAAAGCCTCTTTTGTCTTGGCCAATTCCTCGGCCTCATTCTTTGCTCCGATCAGTTGTTGGTTGTAGTAGTCTCCTATTTTGATATCTCGGAATATCATATAGATAAAGAGAATGCCTGCGATCATACAAGCAATGATGATCAATGAAATAGTAAAAGTGGACCGATTAGTTATAAACTTTGCCTGGTTGGCGTTGGCGATTGAGTTGGCTAGGGCTTCCTTTTCCAGCTGCCCTATAAGGCTTCGGATCTGATATATTATTTGACTGTTTCCTTCAATTATATCCAGCTCTTTTTGCTGAAGCAACTGTTGATACCTCTTTTCCTCATCACTAATGTTAGTCAGGATCCTGGTAATACTTCCGAGCACAGTATCGGATTGGATATAACTGGTATCAGTAATAAACTGAGTTTCAGTTCGGATCTGAGGATCAAGTTGAACAGGAAGAATGGGATCTACATTTTTTGCTCTCCTCTTCCGTCTTTTTCTCTTCGGTTCATTTGCTTGAGCAGTTTCCGGACTGGCAATCTTTGGTAAGGCTCCTATGGTGGTCGTGGTCTTAGTTCTGGTGTGCGTAATGGCTTTTACAGAATCAGTATTTGTACTGATCTCTTCGATAGCTCTTGCAGAGAAGTTTGCATTTGCAGAGGTCTTTTTATAAGTGATAAATTTATTTAAAGCAGTAACCTTTTCATCGAGTAGTTCCCGCAAGGAATCGATCCTAATATTTTGTGTTTCATCAATCGGGGGAATAAGTTTTAGCGAATCAATATCTTCAGCGATAGATTTGGCAAAGTCAAGATAGGGTCGAAGATTGTCGCGCTTCCCAGTAATGGTATACGCACGGATATAGGTTTCCGCTTCTGAAACATCAACCAGTACCTGGTTCAGTTTCTTGAGCTTGTATTCAGCGCTCGATGGGCTTGTAACGGATTGCAGTAAATCCTTATAGCTATTATAGCTGATCAACCCGGCCAATATTACGGCCGTGATCACCATGGCAAAGCCTAGAATGACTTTAGTTCTTAGATTGGCATTCTTCCATTTACCCATATGACCTTATTAACGAAAAAAGTACCCATTGTTGTTACATAACCCAATATTTAGGATATAGACAAAGCCAGTTGATAGATGAATCAACCGGCTTTGCTTTACTTGGCAAACATAAGCTAAAGACCTATTAATTTACCACCATCACCAAGTACTTTGATGAGTTCCAGAATCTATCCGGATCAATAATGACTAAATTCTTTTCAGCCTCTCCCTCGATCAAATAGGAATCACTCGGATGATTGGTTACCAATTCTGCCTTCTTGCCTACGATAGGAATAGAAGTGGTTTCGGTAATATCAATCTGGTTGAATCCATCCTGACTGAAGTCCTTACGAAGCTTTTCAGTTCTTCCAATACCCAAAACCCCACCTTCTTTAGTAATTATGTTCTCAGCTACAAGTTCTTTATAGGTTCCGGTAGCAATATAGGCGGTATTCAACTGATCAGTTTGCTTCGAAATGATCTCCTCTTTTTGCAAATTGGCAAAGTTCAAAGTGTCTAAAGAGGCGTTAAGTTCCTGAACAGTAAAGTCCATTTTCTCCAAGTCCTCTTTTAGCAACGAGATCTGCTTGTCTCGTTCCTCCACCTGAGTGTTGAGTTCGGCTCTCAGTTTCTCCATGGAGCGCTTCAATTTTGAGTTTTGGCCGGCACTGTTAGCTATTCGAGTATTCAATTCTTTGATGGTCTGTTTATTTTGACTCATCAGTTCATTGATCACTCGGATATCATCTTTGATCCTCTCTTTAACATCTCCTGACACATTGCCCTCAGAATTTTTAAGATCAATGCTCATTTCCCGCTCTCTGATTTGAGAAAGATTAGATTCTATATCCGATAGTGATTCTATAAACTCAGTAATTGATGCGTCCTTCTCTTCGGCGCTACTAATTAGTTCCTGATTTTCGCTTTGCAGTGATAGTACCTGCTCCTCAAGCTTTTTACTGTCACAGGCGAAAAATAATCCGCCACAAAGCATTAAGATGATTGAATAATTTTTCATGATATGTAAATTATTGGTATGCTCTCATACAACTCAAAATATAATGCCAGATTGTACCATGCTGGGGTTTTTGGCTCTTAAAAAATGTTAATTGTGTCCATTATCGGTTAATAGGGGCTGAATTTCCCTGAACCTGAAGTTATATACTCAATTGACTATCCATGGGTAGAAATGGATCATTAAGGGGAAATGTTCCACAAACGCACCTCAACCAATGAAAGATTCAAGCTTGATCCGGTATAATGCCCTAATACTAAGTGGTTGTCTATCTTTATCGCCCCTGTTCAGATTGCTTGGAAAGTGATGAGGAATTTTTACATAAAGTGCCCCCATTTATTACTTGAATAACCAAAACGACTTTTTCGACTGGAATTTTTGCAACAAATCCCTCATCTATGCACTTGCAATTTTAAAACAGGAGAATTTAGTGAAGCTATTGCGGTTTTTTCGTTTTGTTCTCATCACAGCTATTGTTGCCACCCTTGTGATCGAAGTTATTTACTTCGATGTTTTTGGCCAACCCTTTCAAAGTTGGAACCAATTTGGGAAGGTCCTTAAAAGCCATGTGCAAGAACTAACTACTTATTTCATCTATGCCGACGCATGGAACTATATTGCGCTACTGATTTTCATATCCCTTTTGTTCATTCTATTTGTCATTAGCAGTGCTTTCCTAAAACGGTATCTTTTTAGATCCCAAAGCAATAAATTTAAACCGTTGTCATTTAGTGCTGGCGGTATACTATGGGGGTCACATAAGTTCCTCTCAGTTGGCTTGGCCCTGATATTCCTGGTTGGCCTGATCAATACTGCTGTATTTGTCTTTTCCTACTCCAGGATAGTTACCGATATTGATGATATTAACGCGCCCCAAACCGCGTTGCTACTTGGGACTAGCAAAACGCTTAGTCTTACTGGGGAGCCGAATCAATATTACAGGCAGCGTATCCAGGCTATGGTTGATCTCTATCAATCTGGCAAGGTGAATCGGATCATCATTTCAGGTGATAATGGACGCGACGATTATAATGAACCAGCCAATATGAAGGTGGACCTGATAAGGCATGGTATTGATGGGAAAATAATCGAACTGGATTTTGCCGGGTTCAGGACTTTGGATTCAATGGTTCGATTAAGGTGGCACTTTGATGTCAGCGAGGTTATACTCGTTTCTCAAAGATTTCATCTGGAACGGGCAATTTTTTTAGCTTGGTTTTATGATGTAGAGGCTATTGGTTTTAGAGCCGATGGAAATATGTCACCGGCAATGGTAAAAAGAGAATTATTAGCTAAGCCAAAGGC
>JBPCUG010000455.1:0-7377 GCA_051011275.1 Cyclobacteriaceae bacterium
CATTTACTCGATAGACATCGTAATAGTCACCCCCAACCTCATCAGCAGCAGTCGAGAAAGCCACGATATCCATCGTACCGTTGGATTCAAGGTCGTCCGGCAGCAAACTTTCCTGAACCCTTTTAGCAATCTTGATCTCCTCCTGATACCTTTCGTTTTCTAGCGCGGAACGCAGTAGCCTGAAGTTTTCAATCGATACACCGGCTTGATTGCCAAATGTCTTAATGATATTTACCACATCCTTATTAAATCCTCCGGTTACTTCTTTCAGCAAAACCATAGAGCCTATCTTTTGACCTTGTACGAACAGCGGATAGATCAAAGCAGATTTAAATTGAGGGTCTTTGATCCTATCGATCACCGTATAGGTGCTATCTTGGTGCTTTGACTTAAAGGATGGGATCAGGTTTCTTTTTAGCTTCTGGTTGTTTACTAGTTGCCGAATGTTCTCTATTTGTTTATCGGAGATGTCCTTTTTTAGCATCACGGATTTTCCATTTTTATTATTTACCTCAAACCAAGCGGCGTTGGCAAAAGTGGTGCTAACTGAACTCTCAAGTAAAATATCAAATACTTGCTCTTCATTATCTCCGGTTTGATTTGATTGGCTCAGTTTTTGAAAGTTTACCACTTCCTCCAACTTTTGTTCGAATACGGATGTGGTCGGCAAATTAAATAGAATTACCAGAAGGGATATGAGAGAATAGATTAGTATGAAAGCACAGAGGGCCATCACAAACACATTCTCCATCAAATCGGTGATCATCATGCCCTGTTCCGAAGCCCGCCATAAATAGATCATAAAATAGGCTAGGTACAGCACCACCAAAAGAATAAGTAAAATGCTTTTCCACTTTTGCTTAAAATTGAGATAGGCCACCCATTTTAGATTCACCGACACTACCAGGCTCATGATAATCAGGAACACCATTACCACATTGAAGGGGATGCTACCCATCTTGTACGGGAAAAAATAGAGAATAATACTAGCCAAGAGTCCATACTCAAAAACCTGCCAGATCTTGAGTAAATTTTTAGTCTTTTGATAAAGGATCAACTTTTTCCAAACCAGAAACGTGGAAATGATAAAAGCCAGGATCAAGCCTATGTTGATATGGTACAAGAAGTTGAGCAGCAACTCATATTGCCCAAATTTGCTTCCGGCTATCAGTGATAAAAAGAAACGAATAAATACCGAAACAATCGTAGCTATCAGGCCGGTAACAAACACCCGCCAGAGCATGTCGACAAAACTTACATTCTCGGAATGCTCAATCCGGTATTTGTAATGAATAAATAATGAGACAATATAAACGTTGAGAAATAATACGGATAGCTGAACCGGAATACCGACGTTTAGCTGGTTTTTGGCCCCAAAAGCCAGAAAAAAATCAGTAGCTGTAAACGCCAGCCAGGCCATAATGGCCATAAAAGCTGTAAGCCGTACTATTCCTCGGTGCGAAGGCATAAATCACAATCCACTTTTACCGGAACAAGTTACGAAGACCGCTAAGGTTTCCCAAACCGCCTTAGTTCTTAGTTTTTTGTTCTCAGTCATTCCAAAACTAAGAACGTGCAACCAAAAACTAGGAACTAACGACTATAGTTAGGAGCTCCTCGAGTAATTTGAACATTGTGTGGGTGACTCTCTTTTGATCCTGCGTTAGTGATCTTCACAAACCTTGCTTGTTGCAAAGCAGGTATGTCTGCGGCACCACAGTAGCCCATGCCTGCCCTTAGTCCACCCACCATTTGGTACAGCACTTCAGAGACCAATCCTTTGTATGGGACTCTGCCCACAATGCCTTCAGGTACAAGCTTGCTAATATCATCTTCGGCATCCTGGAAATACCGGTCTTTCGAACCATCTTCCATCGCTTCAACCGAGCCCATTCCCCGATAGGATTTGAACTTTCTGCCTTCATAAAGGATCACCTCTCCCGGTGCCTCTTCGGTGCCGGCCAGTAGTGAGCCGATCATGGCACTGCTTGCTCCGGCGGCCAGGGCTTTTACCATATCCCCGGAATATCTTATTCCACCATCAGCTATCACAGGAACTCCGGTTCCTTCAACGCCTCTTACGGCCTGATCTACAGCTGATAGCTGGGGCACACCTACACCGGCAATGACCCGGGTCGTACAGATACTGCCAGGGCCTACACCCACTTTCACCGCATCAGCGCCAGCTTCAGCCAGGGCTTTGGCACCATCAGAGGTTGCGACATTGCCAACGATAACTTCTAAATCTGGATAGGCCTTTTTAACTTTTTTCAAAGTATCGATCACTCCTTTGGAATGGCCATGAGCGGTATCGATAGTTATTACATCTGCACCAGCTTCAATCAACAATTCAATCCTGCTAGTAATATCAGCGGTTACCCCAACGGCAGCTCCCACGCGCAGTCGACCATATTGATCCTTACAAGCAAAAGGCCGGTCGATATTTTTTAAGATATCCTTATATGTGATCAAGCCACGTAATTTACCATTTTTATCTACTATGGGTAGTTTTTCAATCTTATGCTCCATAAATATCTCCTCCGCTTCTTGCAGTTCAATGCCCTCCTCCGCGGTAATCAAATTTTCCTTTGTCATGATCTTAGTTACCGGCCTGCTGAGGTCTTTTTGAAACCTAAGGTCGCGATTGGTGATGATACCGGAAAGCTTACCATCAGATTCCACCACTGGGATACCGCCAATACCGTATTCTCTCATTATCTTGGCTGCATCTCCTAAGGTAGAGTTACCATTTAATGTGATTGGATCCAAGATCATTCCGCTTTGGGATCGTTTTACCTTTCGAACCTGGGCTGCCTGATCCTCAATCTTCATATTTTTATGAATGAAGCCAATGCCACCTTCCAGTGCCATGGAAATGGCCAGCTCTGATTCGGTAACTGTATCCATTGCTGCTGAGATCAATGGAATATTCAACCGGATATTTTTGGTTAGATAGGTTGAAGTATTGGTCTCTCTTGGCAGGATCTCTGAATAACCTGGTACCAATAGTACATCGTCATAGGTGAGTGCTTCGAAAAGGAATTTGGAGGATTGAGAGGACATGGCAAATAATATTTAATAGTTATTATTTGCCGGACAAAACTACGCAATAAATAGACTATTAAAACCATTGTTGACAAATTAATTTTTGCCCCAATTAAAGGGCAACTAAAAACTGATCGCCAATCATTATCTTTGCTGACCATGGATGTGATGGAAATACTTAAAGCTGCTTGGGTATATGCTACCGGTATGGGGTTCCTTGGTTTTGCCGGATTTTTCTTTGGCACGCTTTGCGTTGTACTACTAGTAAGGCAAAATATCTGGACTTGGCCCATGGGGATCATTTATGTATTGATCTCTTTTGTAGTATTTTGGCAAGCCAAGTTATATGCTGATTTCATTTTGCACATATTTTTTCTGGCTTTAAATATTTACGGCTGGTACTATTGGATAAAAGGTCATTCCAAAGGAGAGGAGGAGGTCCCGGTCACAACTACTGCTTTTTCTCAACTTGTTCCCATTCTTCTGTTGTCCGCAGTGGGAATCGCTTTATCGGGATTTGTATTAGATAAATATACGGATGCCTCATTGCCTTACTGGGACAGTACTACCTCTATCCTAAGCATCGCTGGCATGTGGCTCACCGCCAAGAAAAAGATCGAGAACTGGTATTTTTGGCTAGTGGTAGATGTGTTAGCCACCGGCATATACTACTATAAGGGCATCTACTTTTACTTTATTTTATATTTGATATATATTGGACTGGCTGTGGTTGGATACCGTTCTTGGAAAAAAACAATGCAAACCCAAACCGTCGCAGCCTGAAAAAGATCGTTCTAATCGGACCGGAATCTACCGGAAAAACTACGCTGGCGCGCAAACTAGCTAAGCATTACGGAACCACCTGGGTTCCTGAGTATGCCAGGGAATTTTTGAACGCACTTGACCGCCCTTATCAGAAAAGTGATCTTTTAGAAATCGCAAAAGGTCAATTAGAACAAGAGGACGAAGCGACTTCCAGTGCAAAAGGTATTTTAATTTGTGATACCAACCTTTGGGTACTAAAAGTTTGGAGTGAATACAAGTATGGCTCCTGTCACTCATGGATAGAAGAGCAAATTAATCAGCGGTTCTATGATTATTATTTACTTACCAATATAGATATTGTTTGGCAGGCGGATCCACAAAGGGAGCATCCGGACCAACGTGAAGGACTCTTTCAAATCTATCATCAGCACCTGAGTAATCAAGCTGTTCCTTTCGAGATCCTAAATGGGAACCTTGAGGTGAGGTTTCAGCGAGCTATAACGCTGATCGACTCCCTTGTCTAAACGGGAAATTACTGTTAACTTTACCACCAATTAAGGGGTGCCTTACTTAACAGGCTGAGATTATACCCTTCGCATCACTCGATAGAATGATGCGGAACCTGATCCGGATAATGCCGGCGGAGGGAAGCAGGGGAAACTAAATAGCAAGTACTAAACCCCTTGGCGCTTGTTTGTTTCACCAATAATAGCAAAACGATGAAAAATGTCATTCAATTGACCATGATATTATGGCTAAGTCCATTATGGTTGTTTGGTCAATATGATCTTTCAGGAAAAGTAGTTGACTCAGAAACTAATGAGCCTCTCTCAGGCGCTAGTATTAGTATAGGGCGTAGTAATATATCAGCAATAACTGATCTTAAAGGTGAATTTAAGTTAACCGGCTTAACTGAATTAAAGGTTGATATGGTTGTCAGTTATATCAGTTACAAGAATTACCAAGCAACCGTTGACTTACCACATGAGCAACTATTGGTAATAAGTTTGCAGCCGCAACCCCCTGTGCCCCTAGAGGCCGTAGTGATCCAAGCGGTTAGGGCTGATGAAAAGGCTCCTGTAGCTCAAAAGACAATTGATCTAACAGAGATAGAATCTCAGCATATGGGCCAAGACGCTGTATTCACTTTACAGAAACTAACCCCCTCCGTTTTGGCTCATTCCGAAGCGGGTACCAACTTTGCTAACTACAGCCTGATGCGGTTAAGAGGTATCGATCAAACCAGGATCAACATCACCTTAAATGGGGCTCCGCTTAATGATATGATGGACCAAGGAGTCTTTTTTTCCAACTTTTCCGATTTTGGCAATAGTATCCAATCAGCCCAGGTGCAAAGAGGGGTGGGGACCAGTACTAATGGAACGGCCTCCTACGCTGGCTCCATGAACTTTGAATCAATCCGGCTCAATCAACCCGAACCATCTGTCGAGGTACAATTATTGGCTGGCTCATTTGGTACTTTGCGAGCAAGTGGCGAGGTGAAGACTGGCTTACTCAATAAAAAATGGGCCTTTTATTCGCGTTTTACTAAGACCCATTCCGATGGTTACAAATTTCATTCAGGCACCAACTCAAATAGCTTTTTCTTTTCCGGCGGGTATTTTGCAGACAAAGATCTGATCAAGCTCACTGGTTTTGCCGGACAAACACAAAACGAGTTGGCCTATCTTCCGATTTTCATTGATGATATTCGTGCAGAACCTCGTACCAACTACCTTCATCAGGATGATGAGGATGATTTTGGGCAGCAGTTTTTACAGCTTGAGCATACGCATTGGTTCAATCAGGGGTTGACGCTATCCTCCTCCTTATATTACGGAGGAGCCGGGGGGGACTTCCCATTTGGCTTTTTGGATGAAGAGGGAAACCTGGTGCAGATCAACTACCCGCTTTACAATGATCACTTTGGATTGATATCATCTATTACTGGAATTTCAGTTTCTGGGTTTGATCTTACCGGGGGCCTGCATGCTTATGCATTCAAACGTAAGAATGAAGAAAGCATCTTGCCGGAGGCTCCCTACTATAGTGATCGTTCACAAAAAAATGAAGTTAGCTTGTTTGGCAAAGTAAATAGATCCTGGGAAAGGCTTGGTCTTTATGTTGATCTCCAACTGCGTTTTGTAGGTCTGGAGCTTCAACCTGACCTCCAATTTTTAGCTGATCAAGGTGTTAGCACCGGAAGCGTAAACGTACCCAATAGAAGCTGGACATTTTTTAGCCCTAAAATTGGTCTGACTTACCAGATAAACCAACTGTTCCAACTGTACAGCTCATTTGGACGTGGTGGGAGAGAACCCACAAGGTTTGATCTTTTAGGAAGTACCAACATTAATGCCTCCAACCTGCCAACTGTAATTGATCAGGAAGCTGTACAAGCTGAGTTTGTAAATGATCTGGAGGTAGGAACCCGCTTTAGTTCAGAGAAACTTAAAGGGCAGCTTAATTTCTTTTATATGAACTTCGATGATGAGATCGCCCCGACCGGGGAATTTATTGCCGAGGGGTTTGTTCAATTGCGACAAAATATCGCTGATAGCTACAGAAGTGGAATCGAGTTAGAATGGAATTGGCAACCACTTAAAGCAATCAGCTTCTCCGGAAACACTACATTTATGGAAAGCCAGGTGAAAAGGTTTGCTCCAGGCGGTAGCGCTGAGGTGTTCAATAACGTTACACCCATCTTGAGCCCTAAATTGCTGGCTAATGGGATGCTTAATTATGAGCATGAGATATTCAATTTATCTCTGAGTGGGAGATATGTGAGTGAGTCCTTCCTCGAGTTGACCAATCAAGAGGATTTGACCATGCCTTCATTTTTTATGGCCGACGCACAATTAACCTTAAAATTTTTGAAGAAGCATAGCTTTGGCCTACAGATCAATAATATTTTTGACAAGCTGTACTTCACCAATGGAGCTCCGGTTGATGTTGATTTTGATGGTCTTACGGATGGGCCAGGTTACCTGGTTCAAGCACCGAGGAGTTTCTATGGAATGTTAAAGCTTAAGTTTTAGAAGTTTCAAAGTGAGAGCATCAATTGGTCGGCTGCCAGATAGCTATAGCAAATCGATCCTTGCCATGGATATCCTTAATTACCTTTACATAATCATACCCAAGGTTGCCTAGTAATTCTTTGATCGCAGACCCAAATTTTTCATTTATCTCAAAATAGAGCTTACCTCCCGGCTTTATTAGGTCCTGCCCTAGACTAGCTATTCTTTTATGGAAGATCAATGGGTCTTGGTCGCTTACAAACAAAGCCCCCGCTGGTTCATAGTCTATTACATTAGGCTGCATTTGCTTCTTCTCGCTTTCGGTTACATAGGGTGGATTGCTTACTAAAATATCCATAGGAGCCAACTCGAGTTGTTGTTGTAGGATATCACATTGGAGGAATTTTATAGAAGCGCCTAGCAATGAAGCATTGCGCTTAGCTGTGTCCATGGCTTCTGTGGCTATGTCGCAAGCAAAAACCTCAGCGCCTAATTCAAGCTGCAAAGTAATAGCTATGCAACCTGAACCAGTCCCAATATCCAGAATGCT
>JBPCUG010000456.1:0-5489 GCA_051011275.1 Cyclobacteriaceae bacterium
GGTTAGGGCTTCTAAACTTTCGATCATTCGGTCTGGTTCGAAACCCAAAGTCTCTTGATGGCTGTTTCCACGTTTCAAACTAAAAACCTGAAAACCATAGGATTTTGCTCCGGAAACATCCCATGTATTAGACGAAACAAAAGCGATTTCATTCTTTGACCATGGCAGTCCGGCATCAGCTATTTGATAGACTAGTGGTGAAGGTTTGTAGGTTTTGATGGCATCCGCACTGAATATATGATCCAACATGCCATCTATCTTATTATGCAATGCCGCTTTCTCCAGCATTTCAATACTGGCATTGGAGAGAATAGCAAGCGAATACTTTGCCGCCAGAGCTTTGAGCACTTTGGGTACCTCGGGATAAACATCCAGTGAATAATAGCGTTTTTCAAGATCGTCTTTAATTGCATTGCTAAGCGATAAACCTAATTGGGCACAGCCAAAAGCAAGAGCCTCCATAGTCACTTCGGAAAAAGGCTTATAGCGATCCATAAGTGATCGAAGCCAAGTGTATTCTAGTTGCTTTCTGCGCCAAATTGTGCTTAACGCTTGTGCCCCATCACCATAATAGTGCTCCAGTCGAAGGTCCAAAGAATTAATATTTAGCAAAGTCCCATAAGCGTCAAATACGATAGACTTAATATTATCTAAGTGATTCATAATTAGCTTGATTCAATATAGAGGCAGTTTATCTAATAAAACTGTGACCTGAACTGCAATTTGCCTCCTTTGGTCGAATTTAAAATTTTTTAATCATTTAAAATCGTATTATGAATACTGAACCACTATAAATGTGAACTTAAGAACATGCTACAAAGGGTTTTATTAGTTGACGATGAGGAAGTAGACAACTTCATCCACAAGAAAATAATTGAAAATGCGAATTTTTGTAACGATATAGTAATCTGTACCTCATCTAAGGATGCTTTAACTTATCTTGCGAACAACGTTGACCAGTTACCAGAGCTTATACTTCTGGACGTTAAAATGCCGGCAATGAATGGTTATGAATTCCTTCAAAGCTTTCGAAAGTTCCCTTCTCCTATTAAAGACACTTGCCACATTTTCGCTTTGTCCAGCTTGCTGGATCAAGAGGAGATAAAAAGAATAAAGGAATTGCCATTTATAAGTGGCTTCTTTTCAAAACCACTGAATGAAAGTAAGCTCAATGAGCTCAAGTTGAGCCTGACAAGTAGAACTGACTTAAGCAAGAACTCAAGAAATCAAACAAACTTAACTGCAAATACTCTTGGCAAATGATGATTCAAAGCGTTCCAGCTTTTCCCTTCATCTCCTGAAAGAAAAATGCTTCCACCTGAGGTACCGAAACCCATATCATCCCTATATCTATCCAAAGCGTGGCGTAGTACAATGTCAAAGCAGTGTGTTTGTGGCAGGCCATTTCTAATTTCTTGCCAGGTAACGCCTCCGTCTTCAGTATAGTTCAGGTAAAGTGCCCCATCCACAGCAATCCGCATTTCGTCGCTGGTAGCAGGCATTACCCAGGCCCGCTCTGGATGATCATCATCTATAGCCAGGCTAAATCCATAGTTGCTCAAACCCTTAGGATCGCTTACATCGCTCCAAGTGACTCCGGCATTGGCGGAACGAAAAACACCACAATGGTTTTGCTGCCAAATAACATCGGGATTCGAACGACATGCAAGCACCAAATGTGGATCCTGGCCTACTTCAACATCCGGATTGGGAAGAAAGTCAGCTCTAAGTCCCTTGTTCCTTGGCTGCCACGAAACGCCTCCGTCCTTAGTTTCGAACACTCCGGCACAGCTAATCCCAACATAGATGTGATTGTTGTCTCGAGGGTCGATTACTATTGAATGTATCCCAGGGTGGTTGCGTCCTCCACCAAACCAATGATCCATCCTTGATGGATGGTCCCACAAATTTTGGTCTAATTGAAAGCTAGCCCCCCCATCAGTACTCTTAAATAGACCTCCAGGTTCAGTCCCAATATGAACCACATCAGGTTGATCTGCACCTCCGTTGGCAAAGGACCATAAATAACGGAGAGTTGCAGATAGCCCAGGTTTTATTTCCACATCGTCAGGATATTTTGGAATGCCCATTTCTTCCCAGGTAGCTCCTTCATCCTTTGACCTATGTAATTTAGGTCCCCAATGTTTGTGATCGAGCCCTATCCACCAAGAATGATCATTATCGTTGCGTGCTACAAGTGAAATTGAGAAGCCCTTGAAAAAGTCTTTAGCATATTTCCATCCGGAAGACCCCTTCTCATATAAGATCAACCCTTTGGCGGTTCCTAATAATAGTTTGTTGCTCATTTAAGTATAATATGAGACCTAACTTAACTGATCCTGAAATGGTTTCAAAAGGATATGAAAAGTAACAGTTTCAATTGGGCATTATAGCCGATTAAATGATAAACCGGTATATTGGAGATATCATAATTGATACTATTGTTGATGAGAATCGTTGAACTTATCCTTCCGGTAATTATATTGACCTCCATCGGGATTAACCGGCTCCGTGATTCAGAAAGAAAGAAGACGAATTAAATAAGTATCTTTATTTATGCTAAATGTCGAGGCTGTAAAATCAGATTTCCCAATCCTAAAGTCCAAAACCAGCAAAGGAAAATCACTGGTATATTTGGATAATGCAGCCACCACACAAAAACCACAAATCGTTATTAATGCCATAGAGGAATATTATACTACCCAAAATGCCAACATTCATCGCGGCATATATGATTTAGCTGCCGTTGCCACGGATCTTTATGAATTGGCTCGCCATAAAGTTAAAGATTTTATTGGGGCTCAAGATCAAAGCCAAATAGTTTTTTGTAAAGGAACAACCGAGGCAGTTAATCTTGTAGGGAAGTCATTTGTTTCGCCCAGATTGCAGGCAGGAGATGAAATTGTAGTCTCAATGATGGAACACCATTCCAACCTGGTCCCTTGGCAGATGCTTTGTCAAAAAGCTCGGGCAGTACTAAAAGTAATTCCTATTACACAGTCAGGAGAATTAAAAATAGATGAAGCAGCCAACCTCCTCACTTCTAAGACCAAGCTACTTGCGCTGGTACATATTTCCAACACTTTAGGCACCATTAATCCGATTACGGAAATAATACGACTGGCTCATAAAAAAGACATTCCAGTTCTTGTTGATGCAGCACAAAGCATTGGGCATCAAAAAATTGATGTGCAAGCCCTCGATTGTGACTTCCTTGCATTTTCGGGGCACAAAATGCTGGGGCCTATGGGCATCGGAATTCTGTATGCCAAAACGCCACACCTTGAAGTGATGGAACCTCTGCAATACGGAGGGGAAATGGTACAATCTGTTACTATCGAAGCCACCAGCTTCAAAGCACCCCCTCATAAGTTTGAAGGCGGTACACCTAATGTCGGGGGTGCCATAGCTTTGGGTCAAGCCATAGATTATCTACAACACATAGGTATGGAAGCCATTGCGGACTATACAGAAAGGTTAACTGAGCATGCTCTACGTAAACTGCAGACAATTGATGGCCTTAGAATAATCGGACAAGCCAAAAGAAGAGGAAGCATCATATCCTTTACCATAGACGATATTCACTCCCATGATATTGCCTCAATTCTAAACGAGGAAGGCATAGCCATCAGGGCAGGTCACCATTGCACCCAACCGCTAATGCAATTTTACCAGCTACCTGGCACAGCACGCGTTTCTTTTGCTTGCTACAATACAGCCGAAGAAATAGATCATCTGGCAGATACGCTAAAAACAGTTAAAAAGATCATGGCATGAGTGGGGGTATAAAAGATCTATACCACCCCATGATCCTCGAGCATAATAAGCATCCGATGCATTTCGAAAAATGGGAAAACGCTTCCCAAATTATTGAAGCTTATAACCCCGTGTGTGGGGATCAGTTCAAGATCTTTCTTGATATTAAGAATAGTCAAATAGAAAAAGTGACTTTTCACGGATATGGCTGTGCTCTTTCCAAGGCTGCCACTTCCATTTTGGTAAAATTACTACAAAAGAAAAATTTGACCGAGGCACGAGAATTATGCCATCAGTACCTGCAAGCTCTTGAAGAAGGATACCTAAAACCTGGCCTACCCCCAGAGTTTGAAGCTTTTCTGGTGGCTAAGAACTTTCCGGGAAGGACACAGTGCGTAACATTGAGTTGGGAGGCGCTCAAGAATTTTCTAGCTATCAAATAGGTTCTACATATATTGATTCTTCGCCTGGATCAATTCGCCAACAATACTTAAGGCAATTTCTTTCGGTTGGCGGGCATTAATCGCTACACCCACTGGAGCGTGAATGCGTTCAATTTGCTCTTGCGAAAATCCCGCCTCCATCAATCTCGAAGAGCGTTTAGCATGTGTTTTCTTACTCCCCAACGCTCCAATATATGGCATCTCTGATTTTAGTGCGATATGCAGCGCCTGATCATCTATCTTGGGGTCATGGGTCAGCACTACCAGATAGGTATCGGAATCTAATTTCAATTCAGGCAAGATCTCGGCAGGCCCGGTTTTATGTAATTCATCCGGGGGAGTTGCAAATCGGTCCTTATCACTAAAAATGCCCCGAGGATCAACCACAATAGTTTCGAAATTGAATTGATGTGCGATAGCCACCAAATCAACTGATACGTGAGCTGCGCCGATGATCACTAATCGGCTCTTAGCAGAGAACACGTTGATAAACACGTCGCCCTCAGATAGGGAGACAATCTGATTTTTATGCTGGCTATACGCCTCGTTTGCCATTTGAGTCAAAGCGTTACTTATAGGTGCCCCAACGGAAGTACCATCCGGATAGACAAGGCAGTGCTTCCATGAATCAGATGATAAGTTTGAAACCAAAGCACAACCTTGATTGTTCTTTACCGATTGCTCTAGCACTGGCCAGATCTCTTTTTCACGCGGGCCTGTTTCATAAGTCATGAAAGGCTCCAGCCACACATCGATCCGCCCACCACAACTCAAGCCAACCGTCCACGCATCCTCGTCTGTAACCCCATAGGAGAGCCGCTTCGGTACTCCGATCCTTAGTACTTCTTCCGCTTCTTTCATTACATTTCCCTCTACACAACCACCACTTACGGAACCCAATATTTCCATATCTTTTGAAATAGCCATGGAAGAACCGATCATCCGTGGAGCTGACCGCCAGGTCTGAATAACTGTTGCCAAAGCGAAGGTCTTTTTCTCCGCCAGCCACTTTTCAATCCCAGGTATAATATCGATCATAGTTTTTATTATCTAGCTGTAAAACAATTGGATACTAGCCCAATTTTAAATAAATTATAGAATCATTTAATCTGAATAATTGAGCTGCCTTGCCAAACATAAAACTAATAAAAAAAAGCCTTCCTCTTGGCCCGTATTACTAAGTTTTCTTTTGGTAATTCTACCAAAATGTCCCTTTTGCTTTGTGGCCTATTCAAGTGCTATAGCAGTCTGCGGAATTGGTGAGCATGGATTGAGCTTTAATGAATCCCT